>CAZBKC010000378.1:0-3757 GCA_964492345.1 uncultured Steroidobacter sp.
TCGTTCACGAACCGGTCGCTGCGGAAGAAATCGTACTTTTCAAACTCTTGCTGCTTGTCGTTCACGTTGGCCCCTTTTCACCAGTCGAACGCCAGACGGCCACAGTGCCATTGGGTCACAGCCGGGAGTATAGGTAGGCAAGTGGCCCACTCCAAACATCGTGCGGCTGGGATGCCGCCTCGCACATTCTTCTGCGGATCCTCGAACGTCTCCTGGTCGAGGTAGAGCACTTCCTGTCCGCGCACCTTGAATGAAGTAACGAGGGCGCCGCGCCATGGCGCGAGGGTGGCGGAAGTCTCTGCGGCAGAATCGGCGATCGAGATCGGTTCGCGTGGTGCCATACGGGACGTCAGGCGGGCGGGTGACTCGATCGTACCAACTCGCACGTGTCCCCTGGCCGCACGCCCGCGGCGTTCGCCTCGTCGGTATCCAGATGCAGGCGCAGTTCGAATCCGCCGGAGACCCGCACCGACACATCGCTGAAGACGAGATCGCGGCCGTCGCTGTCGATGCGTACCAGCACCGAATCGTGATCCCGGACGCCGAGACGCCGGGCGTCGTCCGGATTCATATGTATGTGGCGCCGGGCGCAGATCACGCCGCCTGCGATGGTGGCGCGACCCGCGGGACCTTCGAGCGTGATACCCGGCGAGTTGCGCAGATCGCCGGAGATCCGCACTGGCGCATCGACACCCAGCACGAACTCATCGGAGCGCGAAATCTCCACCTGGTCCGCATCGCGTGGCGGTCCCATGAGCCGCACGTGGTCGATGCGGCCGCGCGGACCGATCAGCGACACTGTTTCCCGGGCCGCAAACTGTCCCGGCTGTGACAATTCCGTGCGCGGCTGCAGGCGGTAGCCCTCGCCGAAGAGCCTGTCGATGGACGACTGCGTCAGATGCGCATGCCGCCCGGAAATCTCGATCGGAATGCGGATCGTCGCGTCGCTGGCGGCCTTTTCCAGCAACCCTGCGGCCTGCAATGCGATCTCGAGTTCCTCGTTGGCCGTCACGACCAGCAGGCGCACGCGCGAGTTGGGGTCGGAGATATCGAAGACGGTGGTCCCGGCATCCACCTTTGCGTCGCGATTGCGATCCTCGTCGAGCCGCGCACCCAGAAAATCGAGCCGCTGCAGGATGCGATGACGCGTCGGCGCGCTGTTCTGGCCGATGCCGCCCGTGAAGGCGATCGCATCGGCTCCGCCCATGACAGCCGCGTACGCGCCGATGTACTTGCGTACCCGATGCGCATACAGCGTCAAGGCGAGGCGGCACGCTTCGTCACCGGCGCCGGCGCGCTGTTCGAGAATCCTCACGTCATTCGTACCCGCCAGCCCTTTGAGACCCGAGTCGCCGTTGAGGAGCCGGCTCAGTGCCTCGGCGCTGTAGCCGCCGTGGTCCATCAGATGCAGCAGCACGCCGGGATCGACATCGCCGCTGCGGGTTCCCATCACCAGGCCTTCGAGCGGTGTCATGCCCATGCTCGTTTCGATGCTGCGTCCGTACTCGATGGCCGTGACGCTCGCGCCGTTGCCCAGGTGACAGGAAACGATGCGCAGCGAGCGCGGGTCGGCATTGAGAAATGTGGCGGCGGCGCGCGCTACCTGCGCATGACTCGTACCGTGAAATCCGTAGCGGCGAATGCCGAACCGCTGCGCCACATCGCGCGGCAGCGCGTATTCGCGGGCACGGGCCGGCAGGGTGGCATGAAACGCAGTGTCGAAAACGGCGACATGCGGTACGCCTGGAAATTCCCGACGCGCGAGCGTCGCGGCGGCGAGCGCCACCGGATTGTGCAGCGGCGCGAGTGAATTGATTTCGGCGATGGTACGCAAGGTCGGCTCGTCGAGCAGCGTCGGCCGCACGAACTGCGAACCGCCGTGCACGATGCGATGCGCCACGGCCTGGGCGGATCGATCGCCCCGGCAGCGCGCCCGCAGTTCCTGGATCAGTCGGCGAATCCCCGCCTGTGCATCGGTGCCGGCATCGAGAGCAATGTGCTCGTCGCCGACCTGTAACCGACAGTCGGTCGCTCCGAGGTTGCTGATGTGCATGTCGAGCAGCGGCCGGCGAGTGGCAGTGTCGATGAGCACGCTCTTGATCGACGAACTGCCGCAATTGAGGGCGAAAATACGCATGGGCGGTCCAGGTGCACTCGACGCGGCGACCATAGCATCGACACCCTGAGCGCCCAAGCGCCGCCACACGGGTGGCCGGCCGGCTTCACCTTCCCCGTATGGAAATGCGCGAACGGCCCCGGCTAGGCTCCGGCCAGGCTCCGGCGAGCTACCGCGGGACGCGGCCGTCACTGCACACGAACAGAACAAGATCGACGTTGTGGGAAGGTCATGAAGCTGCCTGCGATTTTCTCTGCACTGCTGTGCGCGCTGGCGCTGGCTGCGTGCCAACAGCGGTCTGCCGAGCCGTCCGCAGCGACGCCTGCTGCGGCACCGGCAGCCCCGCCCGTAGCTGAAGCGATCACGCCACCGAGCGCGGCACAAAGCGTGCCGCAGCAATTGCCCGCACTGTATGCGGGAACGCTGCCCTGCGCGGACTGCGAGGGTATCCGCTACGAACTGGATCTGCGCGCCAGTCATGTCTTCATCCTGCGCATGACCTATCTCGGCAAGATGCCGGAAACGATCGTGGATCAGATCGGCCAGTGGTCGATCCAGGAAGACAAGGTGCTGACGCTCGACGGCGGCACGGGTCATCCCTCGGCATGGTCCATCCGCGACGTCGACACGTTGAACAAGCGGGATCTGCAGGGAAATCCGATCGTCTCCACGCTGAACTACACCATCGTGCGGCAGCCGGCCTACGCCGCACTCGAGCCGCGGCTCACGATGCGCGGCATGTACCGCCCCATGGCCGAGGCCGCCGTGTTCGAAGAATGCGTGACCGGCCTGAGGCTGCCCGTGGCGATGGAGGGCGACAACGCCGCGCTCGAAAGCGCATATGCGACGGCGCGACGCGTTCCGGACGCGCCGGTGCTGGCAAGCGTCGAAGGCCGCATCGCGCCGCGGTCGCTGATGGAAGGCGACCGGCCGGTCGATACGCTGGTGGTCGACAGGTTCGTGCGCTTCTGGCCGAACGAAACCTGCGGCGCACGCGGGGTCACGCACGATCTCGCCAGCACCCGCTGGGTGCTCACGCGTCTCAACGACGAGCCCGTCGATGCGGGCAAGCTGCCGCGCGAACCGTTCATCGCGCTGGAGAACAACGAGCATCGCGTCGTCGGTTACGGCGGCTGCAACCGCATCGTCGGCAGCTACGAAACCGAAGGCGACCGGATCGCGTTCAAGCAACTCGCCTTTACACGCATGGCCTGTCCGAACATGGCGTTCGAATCCGCCTTCGAAAATGCCATGCACATCGCAACGCGCTGGAAGATCACCGGCGCACACCTGGAGTTGTTCAACGTCGAGGGCGCGGTGGTCGCGCGGTTTGAAGAGAGAAATCTCTAGAGTCGAGGTGACGAAAGTGACGAGGGTCACGAAAGTCACGAAGGTGTTGCCCTCGTGACTTTCGTGACTTTCGTGACCCCCGTGGCTTTGTTCAACAACAAGGATCAATCACATGCCTCTCAGCAAGAAACTCATCGCGGAATTCATCGGCACGTTCTGGCTGGTGCTCGGCGGCTGCGGCAGCGCCGTGCTGGCCGCGGCCTTTCCCGAGGTCGGCATCGGGCTCGCCGGCGTGGCGCTGGCGTTCGGTCTCACGGTGCTGACGATGGCCTTCGCCATCGGACACATCTC
>CAZBKC010000379.1:0-3727 GCA_964492345.1 uncultured Steroidobacter sp.
CGGCCTGGGTGTTCGGCGTCATCGGCGTACACAATTTCCAGCTCGCGCTGTTCGACCTGAAGGCACAGCAGGATGTGTGGGGCGAGGACAGCAGCATCCGGATTTCTTCCTCTTATCAGCCCGTCGGCAAGGTAGAGAAAGTCGACGGTGGCTTCAGGCTGTCGGGCCGCTGGGGATTCTCGAGCGGCTGCGAATATTGCGATTGGGTGTTCGTCGGCGCGCTGTACTGGCCCAATGGCGACAAGGGTCCGCCGGACATGCGCACGTTTCTGGTGCCGCGCAAGGACTATCGGATTCTCGATACCTGGAAGACCTTCGGTCTGCAGGGCACGGGCAGCCACGACATCGTGATCGAAGACGCCTTCGTACCCGAGTACCGCACGCATCGCGCCTTCGACGGCTTCATGGGCACAAACCCCGGCCGCGCCGTCAATGGCGGCGCGCTCTACCAGCTGCCATGGGCACAGGTGTTCGTGCGTTCGGTTTCCTCAGCGGCGATCGGCGCGACGCAAGGGGCGCTCGACGCTTTCATCGACATCGCAGCCAAACGCGTCTCTACCAATACAGGCAAGGCAACCAAGGCCGATCCGTTTGCGATGAATGCGATCGCGAAGACACAAAGCGCGATCGACGACATGAAAGGTACGCTGCACAGAAGCTTTCGCGAAATGATGAGCCGGGTCCGCGCCGGCAAAGAAATCACCCTGCAGGAGCGCGTGCAGTGGCGCTATCAGTCGTCACAGATTGGCCGGCGCTGCGCCGACCTCGTCGATGATCTGCTGCCGTTGCTCGGCGGCCGCGCGATCTACAACGATAGTCCGATCATCCGTTACTGGCTCGATCTCAACGCCAGCCGCGCTCACGTCGCCAACGACCCGACGCTGATCGGCACGACGCTCGGCGGAATGTCTGTGGGGATCGAGTCTCAGGACTCCTTTGTCTGATCCCTCAACTTCACTTGAGAAGCCGATTCTCGCAAACGCGCCGAGCACGCCAGCCAGCGCGGGCGAAACTGCATGACGGGTACGCCGCTACTTCTCCACAGATCGCACCGGCTTCGCAGGCCGCGCGACCCGTGCCGCGGCGGGCGGTGCGATGGCTTGCGTCAGGAAATGCGCCGCCGCCTGCATGCGTGCTTCCAGCGGATACCCCTTGGTCACGCGCCAGTTGTGCAGGACCGCGACATACACGCCGCCGACCATTTCAGCGATCAGCTCGAGCGAGTAGTCCGAACGCACTTCCTCTCGCGCCACGCCCTCTGCGAGCAGCGTACGCAGCACACCCTGCATGCGGCCGAATCGTTCGCTGCTCTGACGCACATCTGCGTATCCCCGCTCGGATTCACCGAGAATCACCCGGTACAGCGCCGGCGCGGAGAGAAACCGCTTGGCGGTCAGAACGAACACGCGCTCGAGCCGCTCTGCCGTCGTCGCCCGCGTATGACGCTCGACGTCGATGGTCATCGGCAGCGCGTCGTCCAGGTCCGACACCAAAGCGGCGACGACCGCTGCCTTGCTGGGGAAATAATTGAAGAATGTGGCGCGCGAGACATCCGCGGCCTCTGCGATCGCATCTGCAGTCGTTGCCTGCATGCCGTGAGCCGCCAGCAGGCGCGACGCAGCCGCAAGAATGCGCCGACGGGTCTCCAGCTTGTTGCGCTCGCGGCGCGAGGTTGCGGCTTGTTCCGTCATTCATCCCTCGAATGTTTTGTCACAACCATGCTGTTGTGAACAGCGCTGACTTTGGTTAAAGCATGGACGTGAGTCTAATTAAAATCATGGCAGTCGGTCATGCCATTCTGCATGCCGCTCAAGAGGACCAACCATGAACCTGGCACGCGCCGCTACCCGCAGTCACTACACGCTCACCGTTCTGACGGTCATCTATGTGCTGCATTTCATCGACCGCCAGATCCTCACCGTACTGGTGGAGCCGATCAAGCGCGAGTTCGGCGCCTCCGATACGCAGATGGGACTGCTGACAGGCCTGGCGTTTGCCCTCTTCTATGCCGTGCTCGGCATTCCGATTGCGCGGATGGCCGACCGCACCAGCCGCCGCAACATCATCGCCGCGTGTTGCGCGTGCTGGAGCCTGTTCACTGTCGCCTGCGGACAGGTCGGCAGCTACATCACGCTCCTGCTGGCGCGCATCGGCGTCGCGACGGGTGAAGCCGGAGGCACCGCGCCCATGATCTCGTTCGTGTCCGATCTGTACCCGCGCGAGCAGCGACCGGTCGCCATGTCGATTCTGGGGCTCGGGCCGCACATCGGTGTGGTGTTCGGACTCACGCTCGGCGGCTGGATCGCCCAGCATCACGGCTGGCGCGCCGCTTTCATGTGGATGGGCGCACCGGGAGTGCTCATGGCGCTGGTGCTGTTACTGACTGTGCGCGAACCGCAGCGAGGCGCGATGGACGTGGCAGCAGCGCACCAGAACCCTGCCGGACCAGGCACTGCCGGGCAACCCCGCTTTGCTGAGACCGTGCGGCGAATCATCACCCGGCCCGCGATATGGATGCTGCTGCTGGCCGTCGGCATGGCCGGTTTCGTCGGTTATGGCTTTGGTTCCTGGAACGTGAGCTTCCTGGTGCGCACGCACGGCATGTCGCTGCAGCAGGCAGGCGCCATCGCCGGCCTTGGCGGCGGCGCCGGCGCGATCCTGGGAACCTTGTTCGCCGGCTGGTTGTGCAAACGATTGAGTGCACGCGACGCCGCATGGCAATTGCAAGTGCCCGCGCTCGGGCTCGCGCTGTCGCTGATCGTCGGCTTGCTGTATTGCCTGTCGCCCGCCGGCGCTACGACCCGGTTCGGTTCGATGTCGATTCCGAACGTGGTCTGGCTGTCGTTCGGGTTTTCATTCTTCGCGCCCTGGTGGACGGCGCAGTCCTTTGCGGCGATTGCGAATCTAGCGGCGCCCGGCGAACGCGCGTTTGCCGCATCGCTGCTGGTGCTGTCACTCACGCTCTTCGGCGCAGGTCTCGGTCCCGTCTTTACGGGAGTTCTGAGCGACGCGCTCCGTGCGAGCGCAGGTGATGACGCGCTGCGTTACGCGCTCGCGTCGACAGTCGCAATGACTTTGATTCCGACGCTGCTGTATCTGGCTGCTGCGCCAGCCTATCGGCGTTCGCTCAACGCCGAGATCTCTGATACTCGCACTGCGTCCAGCGGGCGCCTCACGGCATCGACTTAGAGTCCACCGCTTTCCAACCCGCAGTGATCTTCGCAACACTGTGGTCGTATTTGACGGTCGTGACTGCGATCGATGTTTCGACGTGACGCACGCCGCCAAGCGCCAGTATCCGATTGTCGGCCGTATCGACGACCGCCTCGAGACTTGAGAACAGGCCGATCGCCAGAATTTCGAAACGGCCCAGCGTGGCGATCACGCAGCCGATTTCCGGCATCGCCGCGATTTTCCGGGTGAGCGTTTTCACCTGCGACAGCTGCGCCTGGATGCCGATGAGCACCACGCGGGGCGACCCGAGGTAACCGAGATTGGTCACGGCGGAGAAACGGATGAGGTTGTCCTGTTCGAGCCGCTTGATGCGACCCCGGATCGTGCCTTCGGTAACGCCCAGCTGACTTGCGATCTGGCGATTCGAGACACGGGCGTCTTCGGTGAGCACTCCGATGATCTTGCGATCCAGTTCGTCCAGTTGCACTGCGGCCATGCTGCTGTTCCTCACGATCAACCGATAGGGGCGACATCGAAATCGAATTTCACGACA
>CAZBKC010000380.1:0-3719 GCA_964492345.1 uncultured Steroidobacter sp.
GTGTCAGTGAACGAGGTGTTTCGCGATGGAGGATGCAGAGCAGGCTAGGTCGCTCGTTGCCGTCACCAATCTGCGCGAGTTCTTTCACGACTCGATGCAGGCCGCGCTACGGCAACAGAAAGTCGCCGTGGACGATCACACCGAGCACTATGTCGTCAATGTGCTCACCCAGTTCGCCCGCTCGGACGAACTGTACGAACAGACGGCCGAGGGGATTCGTCTCAAACCGCTGGCGCACATGCTGGCGGAGGCCTCCGAAGCCCGCTCCGCACAGCAGCGTGACGGCGCCCTGCGCCGCCTCGGCGACGTGTCGCTCTTCATCGCCGGCTTTTTCGCCCAGAGCTTCGCGCGCAAGCTCATCGACATCGACTACCACATTGCCATGGGCGGACGCGCGTATGCGACGCTGGCCGGCAGCACGCGCAATACGGTGCGCGGCCAGGCTTTCTCCGCGGTGTTCATGGAGCTGGCGCAGAAGTTCCAGCGACTGGTGGACGTGCTGAACGACGTCGCCGAGATGTCGTACACGCACACCGACCGCGACATCCTGCGCCAGTACGAGATCTGGATGAAAACCGGCAGCCCCCGCGCGTACAACATCCTGCGCCGCCTCGGCGTGTCGCCCGTGCCCGCCGTGGCGCGCAGCGAGCACTGAAGAAAGGGAATTTCACACAGAGTTCACGGAGATCACGGAGGCAAGAAATGAGAAAGCGCTTTTCGTTCTCTTCCGGACTCTGTGCACTCTGTGGTCTCTGTGTGAAATCCGGAATTCCATGATCCTCCGCCGCATGCAGGAAATGCTTGCGCGTCTCTACGACGCGCCGGTCCAGCACGACATCGAGGATTACGTGATTTCGGATCGCGAGAAATTCACGGCGCTGTCCGGTGGGTCATGCGAAGCCGACGAGCAGGTGGCGGTGGTCGAAGGCCGTGAGGATGTGCGTATCGGCGTGTACGTCGACCAGCAGGTGCTCGACAGACTCGGGCGTCACGACCCATTGCACCGGCTCGACGACGACAACCTGGCGGACTATTGCACTGCGCTCGAAGGCGTCAGTCATTTTCATTACCTGATGTGGAGCCTCGGCCGCTCGCGAGCCGTGTCGTTGCTCGAACTCGAACTGCAGGCTGACGTCGACAAGTATGCAGGCGCCTTCAAATTGCTCACGCAGCAGGGCGAGGGGCGGTTTCCCCTGTCACTGCACCGGCGCCTGTTTCACGGCGTGCGCTTCCTGCCCGGTCTGAGTGCGGAGCATCGCCGCCGTTACGAGGAGGCGAACCGCAGCGCGGCGCGATTCTGTCGCTCGCTGGAAGAGAAATTCATGCGGCCGCGACATTCGCGACCCGAGGCGTGGGTGTCGGAACTGCGGCGATTCTTCCGCTGCAGTCATCAGGAGAAGCTGAGGCTGGTGAGTTTGTGAAGTGACGAGGTGACGGAGTGACGAGGTCAGAATTGCCGTCGTCTTGCTTGTCTGACTTCGTCACTCCGTCACTTAATCATCCGCCGATCCCCGGTCGAGCTTCTTCTTCATCTCGATCCACTTCGACAGCTCGCGCAGATCGCGCTTCGGCTTCGATTCCTTCCTGGTCAGCATGCCGCTCTGGTACGGGTCGTAACCGAGGCGCAGGCCCTTGGGGTTCTGGCGGATGGGCGCGTTGGGCGGGGGCTCGTCATCCACGATCGACAGTCCCGGATGCGAGAGCGCCTTGCGTCGTGCGCGCTCGCCGGTCTCGCTGTCCTCGTTGAGCCTGTCGCCTTGCCACTCGTATTGCGCATTGCCAAGTTCGTCGAAGCCGATCTTGCCCGGTTTCGGCGTCGCCTGTTCCCCGCCCACCTTGCGGGGGCGTATGCGCAGTCCGAGTTTTTTCAGTTGGTCTTTCAAGGCTCAAGTCGTCATTGCGATTCCGGGGTGGGAATCACTGCCGACATCCTACGAAATCCGCTGCGCACGCATTGTGTGCGAAGTCACGAGCCAGGCTCGTGTTGCGTCTGCTGCACTTGCGGGTTTGACGTAACGACGGGTCACAATCGCGCGACCGCACGAAAAACGCCTACAAGCGACTTGGCATCCCGCAGCTCCCCGCTCTGGGCCATCTGCAATACGTCCGCGATGGGCTTCCAGTGCACTTCCAGCACTTCGTGCTCTTCAGGCTTCGCTGCCGCTGTCTGTAGTCCGGTCGCGAGATAGAGGTGGATGATTTCGGTGAACACGCCAGGCGAACTCACCAGGTCGCCGAGGCTCTGCCACGAGGTCGCGGTGACTCCGGCTTCTTCTTCGAGTTCGCGTTGCGCCGTCTGCAGCGGCGGCTCGCGGTTGTCGATCTTTCCGGCGGGCAGCTCCCACAGCCAGCCGTTCGCCGCGTGCCGGAACTGGCGCAGCAGGCAGATTTCGCGCCGCTCGTTGACAGCCACGACCGCGGCGCCGCCGGGGTGATGAATGATTTCCAGATCGGCGACGGCCCTGTTCGGCAGTTCGACCTTCTCGACATTGACCTCGATGACGCGGCCTTTGAAGACATTCTTCAGGGAGAGGAGGGGCATTGGAAAATCTGGGTGACGGGTGACGGGTGACGGAGTGACGGAGGATATCGCTACTCTGGCTTCGTCACCCGTCACCCGTCACCCGTCACTTCCATCATCGATCAGCCGCGCGGCGGAGCGTCCTCCGCACCATCCTCGTCCTCGACGTCGTCCGGTCCTTCCTCGCCGCCTTCGTCATCGTCCCTCGACGCATTGGACTTGGTGGTCTCG
This sequence comes from uncultured Steroidobacter sp., assembly GCA_964492345.1. Lineage (GTDB taxonomy): Bacteria > Pseudomonadota > Gammaproteobacteria > Steroidobacterales > Steroidobacteraceae > Steroidobacter. The sequence continues at coordinate 2,753 of CAZBKC010000380.1, forward strand.
ATGCCGATACGGTAGGCCGCGAATCCAGGCAACACCACCTGGTTGAGGGCCATGCCGAGCACGCGGCCACTGATCGGTGCATAGATCCGGTACTGCTCGTTCGACAGCGGGTCCGTCACGACGCCCAGCAGCTCGCCTTCGCTCACGCGCTCGCCGAGTGCGACATCGGAGAACAGGATACCGCCGTTGTCCACCCGTACCCATTTCGAAGCGTAGTACACCGGCTCGGGATCGCCCCAGTAGCGTCGCTGCCTGGTCATGCCAAGCGCGTACATCAGGGTTTCGATGGCCTTCGCGCCGTGCTCGACCTGTTCCGGTTGCACGCGCATCGGTTCGCCCATTTCGAATGTCACCGAGGGAATGCCGGCATCGTTGGCCGCACGCCGCAACGAACCCTTGTCGCCGGCGCTCTGCAGCACCACGGTGGCGCCGAAGGCGCGAGTCATGCGCGACACCGAGGGCGAGCGCAGATCTGCGCGGACCTGGGGCAGGTTGGTACGGTTCAGCGAACCGGTATGCAGGTCGATGAGCGCCGAGCAGTGGCGGATGACTTCGTTGAAGAGCGAATGCGCCATGCGCGTCGCCGAGCTGCCCTTGGGATTGCCCGGGAAGTAGCGATTCAGATCGCGACGGTCAGGCAGGTAACGCGTACCGCGATAGAAGCCCTGGATGTTGACGATGGGCACGCCGATGACGGCGCCGTTCAGTTCCTCGACGTCGATATCGTCCAGCACACGCCGTGTCACCTCGATGCCATTGAGCTCATCGCCATGGATGGCCGCGGTAATGCACAGGACCGGTCCAGGGCCTTTGCCATTCAGGGCGATGACAGGGACCGGGACGGCGAAACCTTCGATGGCGGTGCCATTGGTCCAGATCAGGCGTTTACGGGTGCCCGGCGCAACTTCGGTGCCCAGCAGGCGCAGCCGCCCCTTCGGCTTCAGCTCGGCGGCCGGTTCGGCGGCAT
>CAZBKC010000381.1:0-3666 GCA_964492345.1 uncultured Steroidobacter sp.
CGGAGTCGCGGTTTCTGCGTTCCGAAACCATTTCCTTCTTTTATGCGGTCTTTCGCGGCCTCCCATCTTCCTCAGTTCACAGGGCAAGCGCAGTAGTAATACAACTGCGTCGGATCGCTGAAGCGCGCGAGGCGCGCCAACTCTGTCTCGATGGGCGACAGGATCTTGCGTGCCGACAGCAGCAACTCGTTCTTCGGCACCAGCGATGAGGTGATGCGCGCAGCGAGCATCTGTGCCTGCATCGCGAGCGCCTGTCGCCAGCCGAGCGGCGGTTCGATGTATTCGATCTTGTAGTTTGCCTTGTCGAGACCCGCGCGCTCGGCGGCGGCGTTCAGCGCATCGCGATACGAACCGAGCTTGTCGACGAGACCGATACGCGCAGCATCGTTACCCGCCCAGACGCGGCCCTGCGCCACACCGTCGATCTCTTCGATGGTTTTTTCGCGCGCCGAGGCGACGTGACCGATGAACGTGCTGTAGGCGTGTTCGACGGACAACTGCAGGATCTCTTTCGCCTCCTCTTTCAGCGTGCGCTCGACACTCAGTGCGCCGGCGAGCGGCGTCGTACCGACACCGTCGGTGGACACGCCAATCTTCTCCAGCGTGCGCTCGAATGTCGGCACGACTGCGAACACGCCGATGGAACCCGTCAGCGTCGCAGGATTGGCCCAGATCTCGTCGGCGTCCATCGCGATGTAGTAGCCGCCGGAAGCCGCCATGCTGCTCATCGATGCAATCACCGGCTTACCCGCATCGCGCAGCGCATTGAGCTCGCGGCGAATGACTTCGGACGCGAGCATGCTGCCACCCGGACTGTCTATGCGCAGCACGACGGCCTTGACCGAATCGTCGTAGCGCGCCTGGCGCAGCAGACGCACGGCGGAGTCCGAGCCAACGGTGCCCGGCGGCTGTTCGCCATCGAGAATCTCACCCGATGCGACCACAACACCGATGTGGTCGCCCTCGATCTGCAACGCATGCGCGGCACGTACGGCGCGGAGGTAATCCCAGTGTGCGATGCCCTGGTAGCCATGATCCTCCCGATCCTCGCCGACCAGCGTCTTCAGGTATTCCTCTGCCTCGTGGCGCGACTTGATCTCGGTAACCAATCGACGCTCCATCGCCACGGCCGCGAGATCGCCCCTGGTCGCGCGCGCCGCCGACGCCATCTCGTTCACATAGGCGTCAATGGCATTCGCCTCGAGCCCGCGCGACCGCGCAACCGCCGACTGGTATTGCGTCCACAGCGAAGTAAGCCATGCCATGCTTTCCTCGCGTTCGGTTTCGGCCATATCGGTGCGGCTGAACTGATCGGTGTAGGACTTGAACTTGCCGGCGCGGAAGATGTTCACGTCGACCGCGAGTTTGTCGATCGCGCCCTTCAGGAACGTGCGGTAGTAACCGTAGCCTTCGATGAGAACCAGCCCCTGCGGATCGAGAAAGATGTCATCCGCATTGGCGGCGATGTAGTACTGCGACTGGTCGTAACCCTCACCGAGCGCGACCACGCGCTTGCCAGCCGTACGGAAGTCGCGAACTGCCGCGGCAACTTCTTCCAGCTTGGCGATGCCTCCACCCTGCATGGAGCCCAGATCCAGGACCAGCGCCTTGATGCGATCATCCTTCCTGGCAGCCTCGATCGCATCGACGACGTCGCGCACCAGGGTCTCCGCCCTTCCGGTGCCATACGCCTCGGCGAGCGCTCGTTCGAACGGGTCTCCCGAGAGCTGCTCGACCAGCGCACCTTGCGGCGCGATCACCAGTGCAGCGGACTTGGGCACGATGGGAATCCGCGGCGACAGCACCGCCAACAGGACGATGAAGATGACGAGCAGGACGATCAGGTGCATCACCTTGCGCATCCCGTCCAGCACGCGCCACAGGAAACCGAAAATTGTTGCGAGAGTCTTCATGGTCGGTCATCAATCCTTCACGGCATAGCTCAGGCGATAGATGGCGCCTGCCTGATCGTCGGAAACCAGAAACGAACCGTCATCGAGCAACAACAGGTCGACCGGACGGCCGTACACGTCATTGTCACGATGGAAGCCCGTTGCGAACGGTTCATAGCTCACAGCCTGGTTGCCGTCGAGTTTCACGGTCGTGATCCGATAGCCACTCTTTTCGGAACGATTCCAGGAACCATGCTCGGCAATGAATACCAGGTTGCGATAGCGCTCGGGAAACGCGGTCCCTGTATAGAACTTCACCGCGAGCGGCGCGACATGGGCGCCAAGCAACTGCACCGGGGGCGTGATCCTGCTGCACTCGCCCAGCTTGCCGAACTCCGGATCCTTGATGTCCTTGCCGTGGCAATAAGGAAAGCCGAAATCGAGACCGGGACGCGGCGCGACGTTCAACTCGCAGGGGGGCGAATCGTCGCCGAGAAAATCGCGGCCGTTGTCCGTGAACCAGAGCTCGCGGGTCGTCGGATGCCAGGTGAAGCCGACGGTATTGCGAATGCCGCGGGCAAACACTTCGCGATCCGATCCGTCCGGATTCATGCGCGTGATCGCGGCGTACTTCGGCTGGTCGCACACGTTGCAGGGTGCGCCGATCGGCACGTACAGCTTGCCGTCAGGTCCGAAGGCAATGTACTTCCAGCCGTGATGACCATCCTTGGGAAAATCGTCACGCACAACCCTGGGTTCGGGAACGGTGTCGAGCGAGGTCTCGATGCCGTCGTAGCGGATGACGCGACTGATCTCGGCAACATAGAGCGCACCGTCCCGGAAGGCGACGCCGTTGGGCTGGTTCAGTTTCTCCGCGATCCTGCGTGTGGTCGGCTTGGCCGCGCCGCCCGGCGTTCCGCTGACCGCGTACACGACTCCCTTGCGCGTGCCGACAAACAGCGTGCCCTTGCTGCCAAGCACCATGGAACGGGCAAACGGTACGTCGTCGGCGTAGACATCGAGCTTGAAGCCCGGTGGCAGGCGGACGTTGGCAATCACCTTGTCGGTGGCGGGACTGGCGGCGGCCGTTCCGGCAATGCAGACCGTCAGCAGGAAAGTTCGCAGGAACGCCTGGATCGGGCGCGATGGTCCGGGCATGAGGACTCCAGATCGGGTTCGCCCCAGTGTACGCGCCGGCCGAGGATCGTCGCCATCGCGGCAAGCGGGCGTTTTTCTTCCTGTGGGGCCGGCTTCAGCCGGCCATCGGGAGAATGCCTGGTAGGAAAGAAGCGGTTGGCGGTTAGCGGATGGCGGTTAGTCAGAGGATGTTCCGTGCCCTTTCATGCCTTGCGGGTCGCGCGAAGCGCGATGGAAAACCAGCAAGAAGGCCGGCAATTAAAAAGGCGCGACGGCCGGCTCGCCGTCGCGCCTTTCCGGTGCGGTGAAGGAGCGGTCTTAGACCTTTTCTTCGATGCGTGCTGCCTTGCCGGTCAGGTCGCGCAGGTAGTACAGCTTGGCGCGACGGACATTGCCGCGACGCTTCACGCTGATCGAACCGATGGCCGGGCTGTAAGCCTGGAACACGCGCTCCACGCCTTCGCCGTGCGAAATCTTGCGCACAGTGAACGACGAGTTGAGGCCGCGGTTACGACGGGCGATCACGACGCCTTCGTAGGCCTGGACGCGCTCGCGATCACCTTCCTTCACCTTCACTCGTTCGATTCCGCTGATCTCGCCGAACTGGGACTATCTCCGCATACGCGGAGTAAACGAG
>CAZBKC010000382.1:0-1912 GCA_964492345.1 uncultured Steroidobacter sp.
GCCCTGCGAAACCGTTCGCCGATTGCACTCATATATAGAGAAGCTTCCCGTCAGACCGTCAGGGTCGATCGTGGCGCGGGATTGTGCCGTAGCGATGCGGCGATTGTGGCGATCTGGTGGAGGAAGGAGGGATCCGAGACTCGGGATTCGAGATTCGAGATTCGGCAGATGAAGCCGTCCCTGTCTCTCCGCCAAATCCCGAATCACGAGTCCCGAATCACGATCCTCCTGCTCGCCTTGCCATCGCAGCGCGCTGCCGGTACGGTAGCTGCCGCTCGAACCGTGGCGATCCGGCTACGGTTTTCCCTGTTTTTCATGAGAAATATCCTGATGTCGCTGTCAATTCGACGCCTGGTCCCCGTGGTGCTCGGCGCGCTGGTCCTGTCGGCGTGCGGAGGCTCGTCGCGCAATTGCATCGATCCCAATGAGCCGTATCTGTCGGCCCGCAACAATGCGCCGCTGCGAATTCCCGAGGGCCTGAGCAATCCGGACCGGTCGGCGGCGCTGACGATTCCGCAGGGAGCGACGACCTCGCCGAGTTCCATGTCGGGCAGCGGCTGCCTGGCGGCGCCACCTTCCTATTTCCGTTCCAGCGGCACCGTCGCCCGTTCGCCGGAAGAAGTCGTGGCGAGTTGGGCACAAGCCTGGGCCGCGCGTGAGTCCGACGCGGTCATCGAGCTCTACTCGACCGGCTTCGTCGCTCCCACCGACACTTCCGGTGCGACTGCGTGGCTCGAACAACGCCGCGAACAGGTGGCGACAGGCCCGGTCCCGGATTCGATGGTCGAAGGACTCTCGGTCGAACCGGACGGCCCCGATCGTCGCGTCGCCACCTTCTCGCAGAAATTCGGCACGAACACGCTGAAGCGGCAGCTCGTGCTGGTGCGGGAATCCAGCTCGTGGCGAATCGTGGAAGAGAAAGTGCTGGAAGTGAAATAGGTCAGCTGGCCGACTGGTCCGCTGGTCTCTGGCCGGAAGGAAAATCCGCTGCATGACGAAGCTCACCAACCCCTCCGGCTTTCTGGCCAGTCGGCCAGCAGACCGGTCGGCCAGTTAGCCCGACCCATGGCCTCGTCCTCCCTCCCCAGCTCCATCGCCCTTCGTCCCGGTGCGGCGAAGGAAGCAATCATCGATCGTCTGGAACGGTCGCTTGGCAAGCCGGTGGCGCAGGCGACGCGGCGCGATTTCTACGATGCGCTGGCGATTGCTGTGCGTGAGGAACTCGCCGAACGCTGGATTGCCACCCGTACGCGCGTCACGCAGGCGCATGTCAAACGGGTCTGCTACCTGTCGATGGAATTCCTGCTCGGGCGCAGCCTGATCAATGCGCTGTCCTCGTTCGAGGACGGCGTCCTGGAGGAAGTACGCGAGGCCCTGGCCGGCTTCGGCCACACGCTGGAAGACATTGCGGCCGAAGAAGAAGACCCGGGTCTCGGCAACGGCGGCCTCGGCCGTCTCGCTGCGTGCTTCCTCGATTCGCTCGCCACGCTCGGCTATGCGGCGACCGGCTACGGCATCCGCTACGACTACGGCATCTTCACGCAGATCATCGACGACGACGGTGCACAGCGGGAAGTCGCGAGTTCGTGGCTGGGCACCGGCATGAGCAGCTTCTGGGAAAGCGGGCGCGCCGGTATCCGCTATCGCGTGCGTTTCGGTGGCCACTGCCGCTCGGTGCGCGATGAGAAAGGCCGTGTACAGAACGAATGGATCGACACCCACGACGTGTGGGCGGTGGCGTATGACCTGCTGATACCCGGCAATCGCAGTCCCACCGTGAATCATCTGCGACTGTGGTCGGGACGGGCGATCACGCCTTTCCGGATCCAGGAATTCAACGCCGGCAACTACGCCGCAGCGGTGGCCGAACAGGTCGACGCCAAGAACCTCACGCGCGTGCTGTACCCGGACG
>CAZBKC010000382.1:1922-3661 GCA_964492345.1 uncultured Steroidobacter sp.
CAGCAGTACTTCTGCGTCAGCGCCTCGCTGCAGGACATGCTGGCGCAGCATCTCGCGGACGGTCGCGGCATCGAAGAACTCGAGCGCGCCTACGCGATCCAGCTCAACGACACTCACCCGGCGCTCGCGATCGTCGAGCTGATGCGGCTGCTCGTCGACGAGTATCACATCGGCTGGAGCGGCGCCTGGCAGATGACGCGTCGCATCTGCGGCTACACGAATCACACGCTGCTGCCGGAAGCCCTGGAAACCTGGCCGGTGTCGATGTTCGAGCACGTACTGCCGCGCCATCTGCAGATCGTCTATCAGATCAATCGCGACTTTCTCGAAGCGATCAGTGCGAAGTACCCCAACGACCTGGATCGCCGTAGGCGCATGTCGCTCATCGCCGAGGATGGCGACCGGCGCGTGCGCATGGCGTATCTCTCGGTGGTCGGCAGCCACCGGATCAACGGTGTCGCGAAGCTGCATTCGCGGCTGATGCGCCAGACGATCTTCTCCGACTTTGCGCAGCTGTGGCCGGATCGTTTCACCAACGTGACCAACGGCATCGCGGTTCGCCGCTGGCTGAAGCAGGCGAATCCGGGTTTCTCCGCGCTGATCACGGAAAAGCTGGGATCGGCCTGGGAGAACGATCTGGAGGATCTCGAGCGTCTCAAGTGGGCCGTGGACGATGCCGATTTCGGCCAGCGTTTCCGCGCCATCAAGCGCGACAACAAGGTGCGGCTGGCGAAGACCATCGAGCTGCTGCTGAACCAGAGGGTCAGCGTGGACGCCCTGTTCGATGTGCAGGTGAAACGCATTCACGAGTACAAGCGCCAGTTGCTGAACCTGCTGTACGTCGTCGTTCGCTATCTGCGCATCATCAACGACGAGGCGCAGGACGTCGTACCGCGGGTCGTGATCATCGCCGGCAAGGCCGCGCCGGGTTATCTGATGGCGAAGGCCGTGATCAAGCTGATCAACAACATCGCGCACATCATCAACAACGATGCGCGTGTCGGCGGCAAACTGAAGCTGTGTTTCCTGCCGGACTACGATGTGTCGCTCGCGCAGGAGATCATGCCCGCCGCCGACCTGTCGCAGCAGATTTCCACCGCCGGAATGGAAGCGTCCGGCACGGGCAACATGAAGCTGTCGCTGAATGGCGCGCTGACCATCGGTACGCTCGACGGTGCCAACATCGAGATCCGCGACGCGGTCGGCGAGGAGAATATTTTCATCTTCGGCATGACCGCCGAGGAAGTCGTGGCGCGCCGCGCCCAGGGTTACTTCCCCTCGAAGATCGTCGAGACAAACGCAGAGTTGCAGCGCGCCATCGAGACGATCGAGTCAGGGCTGTTCACACCGCACAACATCTCCGACTCGACCACCGTCGTCGATCGCCTGATGAGCGACGGCGAACATTTCCTGGTGCTGGCCGATTTCGAGTCCTACGCGGCAGCCCAGGACCGCGTCGATGCCCTGTTCCGCGACACCGGGCAATGGACGCGCAAGGCCATCCTCAATGCGCTCAGCATGGGGCCGTTCTCCAGCGATCGCAGCATCCGCGAGTACGCGGACAATATCTGGGGCATCAAGCCGGTGATCTGAGAAGGTTGACGGTCGACGGTTGACGGTTGACAGTCTGAGGGAACCTGCTTGTCTCCGCTCCGTTCCGGCCGTCAACAGTCAACAGTCAACACTCAACCATGCCTCTTCTTTCCTCCCTCGATCTCCATCTCTTCGGCGAAGGCAAT
>CAZBKC010000383.1:0-1775 GCA_964492345.1 uncultured Steroidobacter sp.
GACTTCGGCTGCCGAAAGATTCGCCTGCTGCTGCAATACGTCGAGGATCTTCAGGTCGGTCCGGTCCAGCACCCGTTGCGTCATGTCTGCATTGCCTGTTGCGTGAATGGTTGGATACTGAAATGGATATTTCAGAATATGGTCAATTATTGCAAGTTTGGCAATGAGTGTAGCGGCCCTTTGACGTAGGCTGGCGCGTTGAATCAGGGGCCGTCCGCTGCAACAAGACATCAGGAGAACACTCCGCATGCCATCCGCATCGCGTCTTCATGTTCCCCATCCTCCTGCCCGACCGGGTGAAGCTGCCGACTTTCGCTATCTCAAGCTCGCGCCGGCGGGCAGCGTTCCGCGTCCGGATGCCAAGGCGCCCGCCGATTCGATTGTGGATTTCGCGACCACGCTGGTACGGGTGCTCGACGACAATCACCGCGCCGTCGGTCAGTGGGATCCGCATCTCGAAGCGCCGGAGCTGCAGGTCGCACTGCGTCACATGCTGACTACGCGCATCTACGACGACCGCATGCAGCGCGCGCAGCGCCAGGGAAAGATTTCCTTCTACATCCGTTCGACCGGCGAAGAGGCCGTATCTGTCGCGCAGGCGATGGCGCTGCGTCCCGGCGACATGCTGTTTCCGTCGTATCGACAGCAGGGATTGCAGGTCGCCCGCGGCCGCAATCTGGTCGATCTCATGTGTCAGTGCCTGTCGAATTCGCACGACATGTGCAAAGGGCGGCAGATGCCCATCATGTATCACTGGGTGGGCGGCAATATCTTCTCGGTCTCCGGCAACCTCACCACGCAGGTGCCGCAGGCGGTGGGTTGGGCGATGGCGGCTGCGATCAAGGGCGAAGACCACATCGCCGCGACGTGGACCGGCGAGGGCGCAACCGCCGAGGCGGATTTTCATCACGCCCTGACGTTCGCAGCCGTGTATCGCGCGCCGGTGCTGATCAATGTGGTCAACAATCAGTGGGCCATTTCGACGTTCCAGGGATTTGCCGGCGGCGAGCAGCAGACCTTTGCGGCTCGCGGCCCGGGCTACGGCATTCCGGGCCTGCGTGTCGACGGCAACGATTTCCTCGCCATCTATGCCGTGACGCAATGGGCCGCCGAACGCGCGCGTACCGGCGGCGGCGCCACGCTCATCGAGCACGTCACCTATCGCGCCGGGCCGCACTCGACCAGCGACGATCCGTCGCGCTACCGACCCAAGGAGGAGTGGAAGGAATTCCCCCTGGGTGATCCGATCGAGCGGCTGAAGCAGCACATGATCACATCGGGCGGATGGTCGGAGGATCAGCATCAGCGTCTGGAGCAGGAGATCACCGAACTCGTGGCCGACAACTGGAAGGAATCAGTTTCCTACGGAACGATGACGGACGGCCCCTCGCTCGATCCCGATTCGCTGTTCGATGATGTCTTCAAGGAACTGCCGGATCATCTACGTCGCCAGCGCGATGAACTGCGCAAGCTGAGGAATGCATGACGACGATGACGAAGCGGATAGCGGATAACGGATGGCGGATAGCCAGAAATGCTTCGCGTCCGGCTCCGAACCATCCGCTATCCGCCATCCGCTATCCGCTTCAAGGATTCTGATCATGCCGCAGATGAATATGGTCCAGGCACTGAACTCGGCGATGGACGTGATGCTCGGCCGCGATGCATCGGTCGTCGTGATGGGGCAGGACGTCGGTTACTTCGGTGGCGTGTTCCGCTGCACCGACGGATTGCAGCGCAAGTACGGCGAGCATCGCGTGCTCGACATGCCGATC
>CAZBKC010000383.1:1785-2502 GCA_964492345.1 uncultured Steroidobacter sp.
GGTGACGGTGCGTGTTCCCGCGGGCGGCGGCATTCGCGGCGGCCAGACGCATTCGCAGAGTCCGGAGGCCTTGTTCGCCCATATCTGCGGCATCAAGGTGCTGATGCCTTCCAATCCCTACGACGCGAAGGGCCTGCTGATTGCCGCGGTCGAGGACGACGATCCCGTGATTTTCTTCGAGCCGAAGCGGCTCTACAACGGCCCGTTCGACGGCGATCCCAACAAGCCAGCGACGCCCTGGAGTGCACATCCGAAAGGCGAGGTGCCGGAGGGACACTACAAGGTGCCGATCGGGCGTGCCGAGATCGTGCGTCCCGGCAACGAAGTCAGTGTGATTACGTACGGCACGCTGGTGCATGTTGCCGAGGCGGCGGCCAGATCCAGCGGCACGGACGCGGAAATCATCGACCTGCGTTCCATCGTGCCGCTCGATGTCGACACGATCGCAACGTCGGTCAAGAAGACCGGCCGCTGCGTGATCGTGCATGAGGCGACGCGCTTTGCCGGTTTCGGTGCGGAACTGGCAGCGACCATCCAGGAAGAATGCTTCTGGAATCTCGAGGCGCCGATCGAACGCGTCGCGGGCTGGGACACGCCGTATCCGCACGCCTTCGAGTGGGAATACTTCCCCGGCCAGGAACGCATCAACGCAGCCCTGAAGAAAGTGAAGGCAGTCGCATGAGTCGCTACATCTTCAAGATGCCCGACCTGGGCGAA
>CAZBKC010000383.1:2512-3660 GCA_964492345.1 uncultured Steroidobacter sp.
GCAGATCATTCTCGACGTCATGACCGAGAAGGCGACGGTCGAAGTGCCGGCGCCCGTCGGCGGCCGCGTCGTTTCGATTGCCGGCAAGCCCGGTGACAGCGTGCCGGTCGGTGCCGAGCTGATCGTGTTCGAGACGGATGCGATCGCGCCGGCGGAGGTCGCAGCGCCGTCACCTGCTGAGAAAACTTCGCCGCCGGCAGCGACCGAACCATCGAAACCGCCGAAGGTCGCGGAAGCGCCCGCATCGACCGGCGGCCGCATCATGGCCTCGCCGGCAACGCGCCGCCGCGCACGCGAGGCGGGCATCGAACTGGCGCAGGTGCCGGGCAGCGGTCCGGGCGGCCGCATTTCGCGCGAAGACTTCGCCCACTTCGTCGAGCAGCGTTCGACCGCGAAGGCGCCGGGCGTACGCACGACGGGCGCCGAAGTCGAAGAAGTACCCGTCATCGGCATGCGCCGCCTGATCGCGCAGCGCATGCTGCATACCGTGCAGACGATTCCCCATTTCTCGTACGTCGAAGAAATCGACGTGACGGAACTGGAATCGCTGCGTCAGCACCTGAACTCGAAACTGCCGAAGGGTGTGTCGTCATACACGTACCTGCCGTTCATCGCCCTGGCGCTGGTGCGCATCCTGCCGCGCTTTCCCCAGTGCAATGTCCGTTACGACAGCGAGCGCAACGTGCTCATGCGTTATCGACCGCTGCATCTGGGCATCGCCACGCAGACGCCGGACGGATTGAAAGTCCCGGTGGTGCGCAACGTCGAACTGCGTTCGCTGAGCCAGGTGTCCGCGGAGATCCGCCGCGTCAGCGAAGCGGCGCGCAGCAACAAGGCCACGCGCGACGAGCTGTCGGGATCGACCATGACCTTGACGAGCCTCGGCAGGCTCGGCGGTATTGCATCCACCCCCATCATCAATGCGCCGGAGGTGTCGATCATCGGCGTGAACAACGCAGTCGAAAGACCCGTGATCGTGAGAGGCCAGGTCGCGGTGCGACGCATGATGAACCTGTCGAACTCGTTCGATCACCGCTTCGTCGACGGTCATGACGCGGCTTCGCTGATCCAGGCCCTCAAGGAATGCCTGGAACATCCGGCGACGATCTTCGCGGAGCTGTGAAGGTGCCACTGCCCAAACGGCGCTG
>CAZBKC010000384.1:0-3649 GCA_964492345.1 uncultured Steroidobacter sp.
CGACCCCGGCTCGTCCGCCACCGCGGTTCCGACGACGCATGCAGCCAGCAGGATCAGCAACCGGACCGGGTTCGCAAGTCGGCGAATCATCAGCTTTTCCCCGTATGAATTGTGGCCTGGGGCGCATTATTGCCCGCGCGCGCCGGCCGATACTGCCATGCCTTGGGCTTTGGTCCATTGCAGCGCAGCGGCGACTTCCATGAACAATAGGCGCCGGCGTGTTGAAAGGCCCCGTACATTCGTTTAGTAAGCCCGCATGATCCTGACACTGGAAGTGATAGGGGAACAGGCTGCGCAGCTCGGTGCAGGGCGACGCAAGGTATTCCATTCGATCGGCGGCACCATCGGCCGGCTGCCCGACAATGACTGGGTGTTTCCCGATCCGTACGTGTCGGGCCGTCACGCCCTGATCCGCTACCTCAACGGCCGTTTCTTCGTCGAAGACACCAGCACCAACGGCGTCTTCGTCAATTCGCCCGACGCGCGGCTGTCCAGGACGCAGGCCCATGCGCTCAAGAACGGCGACGTGCTGTTCATCGACGCCTATGAGATCAAGGTGTCGATCGAGAACGAATCGGTGACCGAGGCCGAGATACGCGATCCACTGGCGGTGCTCAAAGGCCGCGTCAAACGCGATGAGCCCCCAAAACCCGAGCGCCGGAATCAGCATGCTCGCGATGACCACGCGCAGAGTGAAACCCGCGACATCCATCGGACGGAAAGCCTCGGCACGCAGGCGACGCCGGAGGCGGTTGCGGATCGCAACAGCGAAACCCAATGGATTGGCCTGACCGAAATGCAGTTGCCGGAGCCGTCGCCCGAGCCGCCGCGACCCAAGGTCGTTGCCGTGCGTCCACCCGCCGCGCGGCGCAGCGAACCGCAGCCGCAGCCCCTGCACGAGGCCGCCGTGCGCAGCAGCGATGCGGCCGACGATGCTGCCTGGATGCGCAAGCTGCTTGAGGCTGCGGGTATCACGAACGTCGATCCTTCCGATGAGCTTGCCCGCACCTGCGGCGAAATCCTGCGCGCCACGGTCGGCGGGCTGATGGAAGTCCTGCGTGCACGTGACCAGATGAAGGATGACCTGCGCATTCGCGGCACGACCTTCAAGCCGGCCGACAACAACCCGCTCAAGTTTTCCGCCGATGTGGCAGAGGCATTCCACAATCTGCTGGTGCGGCGCAACGCCGCGTATCTGGAGCCCGGCGAAGCATTCGCCGAAGCGCTGCAGGACGTGCGCGATCACCAGACGGGCATGCTGGCCGCGATGCGTGCCGCCTTCGAGACCATGCTGGCGCAGTTCGATCCCAATCGACTGCAGGAAGAGTTCGATCGCCACATGAAGAAGGGATCGATCCTCGGCGTGCCGGCGAAGCTGCGTTACTGGGACCTGTACCGCGAAAAATACGGCGACACGATCAAGGACCCCGACGCCGCTTTTCGAGCGCTGTTCGGCAATGCTTTTGCTGAGGCGTACCAGGCGCAGGTCGAACGGCTGAAATCACGTGGCCGGAATGATTGACGGCGCCGGGGGACAACGCCTTGCTCGACGACACCCTGGTTGAGGAAGACATTCATCCCGTCTACGTGTCTGCAGCGCTGACCCATACCGGTCGTGTGCGCGAATCCAACCAGGACGCCTTCGTCGATCGGACCGCTGCGGGCGTATGGGCCGTGGCCGATGGGATGGGTGGCCACATGCAGGGCGACGTTGCGAGTCGCATGGTCTGCGACGCGCTGGCGGCCATCGGACCGGCAAGGAAGCTGGAGATCACGCTCGATGAAATCCAGCGCCGCGCCAGCGAAGTGAATACGCGCCTCTATGCGTCTGCGATCCGTGTCATCAATCCCATACAGAGCGGCAGCACGGTCGTCGTCTTCGCGGTGCAGAGAACGTCCTGTGCGATTCTCTGGGCGGGCGACAGTCGCGCTTACCGCCTGCGCCACGATCAGCTTTCGCAGATGACGATCGATCACACCTGGGCGGCCCAGATCGCACCGACGCTCGGTTCGAAAGAACTCGAGGAAGCCGACCACTCCATCATGCGAGCCGTCGGCGGCGAACAATCGCTGATGCTCGATGTGCGCCGCGACCGCGTCCGGCTCGGAGACCGCTACCTGCTGTGCTCGGACGGACTCACGCGCGAATTGTCGGCGGATCGCATTGCTGTCCTGCTGGGTGATGGAACGGTGCAGCAGGCTGCACAGGCACTCATCGATGCGGCGCTTGCCGCAGGCGGACGCGACAACGTCACTGTCGTCGTCGTCGAAGCGACGTAGCACTTCCACCTGTCGACGTGGTCGCTCAACGGCTACTGCTATCTCGAGGATCTGTTCGTCGATCCCGCGGCGCGCAGTCTGGGCGCTGGCCGCGCCCTGATCGAAGCGGTGTACCGCGCTGCCGACGCACGCAACGTGACGCGTGTGTACTGGCACACGAAAAACGACAACGCGCGCGCGCAGGCCCTGTACAACCAGGTCGCCACGCTGACACCGTTCGTGCAGTACCGACGATCGAGGAGTTGACGCGGAATTGCAGCGCTCGGCGAGGCACTACCGTCAATGGGACTGCACTACGCACAAAGGCTTCTGATTCTTCCCCTCCTCCGCTTGCGGGGGAGGGCAGGGAGGGGGCAGCGGCAGCATGAGAAGAGTCGGATCGCCGATTGCTGCTGCCTTCTTCCTGTGGGAGCGGGCTTTCCCACGGGGATTTCCTTCGGTCACAGCCTGCTCCTGGGCCGGCTAAAGCCGGCCCCCACAAGTGGCAAGAATCCTTAAGTCAGTGCCATGGGGCTTCAGCCTGACATCCGAGCCGACCGTGACAAAAATCACCGACTGCGCAGGTACTCGCGCACGACTGCCCCGACCAGCACCGAACCCGTCACGGCTTCGAACAGAATCGTGAGATTCATTACCGTCGTATGCGCCGAGATGGCCGCGAGGATGTAGTGATCGAATCCGCCGAAGCCCAGGATCGCGTACAGCGCCAGCACCGCAAGTCCGATCGGTACCGACACATATCGCAGCAGCGCGAGTCCGGTAACGCCGACGGCCGTCAGAACGATCCAGGAGCCGTAAACCCCGCCGGCCGTCAGCCACTCGGGCAGATTCGGATAGTCGTTCAGGTAAACAGCGTTATGGACGAAATGAGTCAGCGTCGCGACGACGTGCGCGATGAATGCGGCGAGCAGCACCCTCGACGGAAGCGCGGCCGATAAACTTCTCTGTTCAAACGCCATCAGGAACTCCTGCACTGATTGACGGCTGCATGTTGTCGCAGCGCCGGAGCAAATGTTATCCGCCGATTACCAGGAGGAGCGATGTCATGACACAGCCGGTTCAACTTGGCGCCATCGGTCAGATCGAATGGATGGCGTTTTTCCGGGATCCGGAAGGCCGGCCGCTCGCGATCATGGCGCAGACGCGCAAGTAGCCGCACACGACCCTGTAATGCGTTGAGCAAATGCCTCAGTGCATTTCGCCTCGAATACCTGTACAGTCCGCGCCGCCTACACAAGCTGCCGTCCGGTCAGCTCGTTCATTTCTCGAGATTTCAACGGCTCTGCCGTCCTCGAACTTGTCTCCCGCCTTTACTGGACCCGCGACCCGCAAGGCTCGCGAGCAGGTGCGGTAGAGGAATCCTTCGACA
>CAZBKC010000385.1:0-3644 GCA_964492345.1 uncultured Steroidobacter sp.
CCACGCCTTGCTCGCACTGCGCGGCATCGGCGATCTGGAAGACGCCGAAGCCGGCGATCGGCATCCGGATGCCGTTGTTCAAGGTGACGTGGTCCATGACGGAGAGACCTTCCACTTCGTTGATCGATGTTGTCACTGTAGGCGGTCGATTGGCATTCGAATAGTGAGCTATCGATTGATGGATAGACAATCCATTCGATGACAATTCGCCTTCGCCTGTCGTCGTGAAGTGTTCCGGATTGGCAAGGGTGGCTTGCCAAAGAAACAAGCCGCGGCGCTCTGGTGCGTGGCAATTCCGCGACCTACAGTGGCGACCAACGCCATCGACGTCCACGTGCCCGTTCGTGACCAGCGACCTGCGCACCCCCTGCGCCACAGGCCACTTGCGGCCGCAGGATTCATCGGGGCAGTACTTGCACGGCACCTGAGACAACGACATGAAACCGATCGGGCCGATGTTTGCAGCGGCGCTCGCGGCGTTGTGTCCCAACGTTGAAGCGGATGCCGCTCGCGTCGCCCAGGATGCCGCGAAGGCCAGCCGCGGCGTCGTTGAAGCGCGAAATGAATGCATGCAACTGTGCGTCGACGACCGGCTGCGCGATCTGCTGCGCCACCCGGCGTTTGCCGGCCATGGGCGCTTGTTGCTGCCCTGGGACGATCGAGGCTATGACGAGGCGCTGCCGTTGCGGCAGATCGGATCGCTGCTGCCGTACCACAGTCACGTCGAACCGCCCGTCGTCGTCGAGGCGCTGAACCGGATGATCGACGACACCCGTCGCGGTCAGGTGGTCTTCCATCGCTTCTACACGCCCGACCAACGGCGTGCTGATCCGACCCTGGAGAACACAGGCCTCTTCTTCTTCCGCGGCAGGCCCGGGGCACCGTTCGCACTCATCGCTCCCGGGGGCGGCTTTGCCTACATCGGGTCGGTCCACGAGGGCTTTCCATACGCGCAGCAGATCAGCCGGCAGGGCTACAACGCCTTCGTGCTGCGCTATCGACCCGGGCTGGGCGAACAGGCCGCTACGCAAGACATGGCGGCGGCGCTGTCCTGGCTTTTCCGGCACGCCGCCGAACTCGGCATCGCCACGGCCGGCTATTCCGTCTGGGGCAGTTCCGCGGGCGCAAGGATGGCCGCCAACATCGGCTCTGACGGCACCGTCGCCTTTGGTGGTGACGCCCTGCCGAAACCGTCAGCCGTGGTGATGGCGTATACCGGCCACGCGAGATTCACATCGAACGAGCCGCCGACCTTCGTCGTCGTCGGCGATCAGGATGGCATCGCGCCCCCGGCCACCATGCAACGTCGCGTAGCCGCGCTGCGCGCCGAAGGCACGCGCGTCGAGTACCGCCGGTACGAAGGCCTCGGCCACGGCTTCGGGCTTGGCACCGGCACGAGTGCAGAGGGCTGGGTGGAGGACGCGGTCCGGTTCTGGTCAGAGGCCAATCAGCAGGTGCGCTGAGCTCATCGCCCCACGCGCCTGCAGTGCCGCCGGGTAGCGGTCACCTTGAACCTGCACTTGCGCGAGCGCGTCGGCGATCCGCTGCAGGTCTGCTGCGGAGAGTTCGACCTCGACGGCGCCAAGGTTCTCGTCGAGCCGATGCAGCTTCGTCGTCCCCGGGATCGGCACGATCCAGGGTCGCTGCGCCAACAGCCACGCCAGCGCCATCTGCGCCGGCGTGGCACCTTTGTCGGCTGCGATCTCGCCGAGAACGTCGATCAAGGACTGGTTCGCCGCAAGGGCTTCGGCGGAGAAGCGAGGTACGACACTGCGGAAGTCGTCGCCGCCGAAGCTCGCGTCCGCACCGATGGTGCCGGTGAGAAATCCCTTACCCAGCGGGCTGAAGGGGACGAAGCCAATGCCCAGTTCCTGCAGAGTCGGCAGCAGTTCCTTCTCCGGCTCTCGCCACCAGAGAGAGTATTCGCTCTGAAGGGCCGTCACCGGTTGCACCGCATGGGCACGCCGGATGGTCTGCACTCCAGCCTCGGACAAGCCGAAATGCTTGACTCTGCCGCTGCGGATGAGATCCCTGACGGTGCCGGCCACGTCCTCGATGGGCACTTCGGGGTCGACGCGATGCTGGTACAGCAGGTCGATGACGTCGGTACGCAGTCGCTTCAGCGAGCCCTCGACAGCCTGGCGGATGTGCTCGGGCCGGCTGTTGAGGATCTGTTGCTTGTCGTCGTCCCCGAACGTGAATCCGAACTTGGTCGCGATCACCACCCGATCGCGTACCGGCGCCAGCGCCTGGCCGACCACTTCTTCGTTCAGATTGGGTCCATAGACTTCGGCGGTGTCGAAGAAGGTGACGCCGCGGTCCACGGCGGCACGGATCAGTGAGACCGCCTGGTTTCGTTCGGTGGCCGGACCGTAGCCGTGGCTGAGGCCCATGCACCCGAGACCGAGCGCGGAGACCGACAGGCCGCCGGTTCCGAGTTGGCGTTGCTTCATGCGCAGGCTCCGTGTGTCGTGTCAGGGCTTGGTGGAGAACACTTCGCGCGCCACGCCTGCCGCCGTGATGGCATTCGGCCAACCGGTATAGAACGCCAGGTGCGTGAGGGTCTCGACGATCTCGTCGTTGCTCAGGCCATTGGTTCGCGCCAGCGCCATGTGCGAGCGCAACTGGTCGGGCCGGTTGAGCGCGATCAGTGCGCTCACCGTGACGAGGCTGCGGTCACGCGGTGACAGCCCGGGCCTGGCCCAGACATCACCGAACAGGACATCGTCGGTCAGCTGAGCGAGCTTCGGCGCAACATCGCCCAGGAGGCGCTGCGCCCGCGAAGGCTGTGATGGCGCCGCAGAGGGCACCGCACTGTCCTTTGCGTCGGCAACCGGCTCCAGCCAGTCCACCGTCTTGTTGTCTTGCGCCTCGGTGATGGCGAGGTGGGTCATCGCGCTGCCGGACGCGGCACCATGCCAGTGCTTGACGAGTGGCGGGATGCGGACGACGTCACCCACGCGCATCTCCTCCACCGGGTCGCCCCAACGTTGCACGCGGCCGATGCCCGCGGTGACCACCAGCATCTGACCGAGTGGGTGCGTATGCCATGCGGTGCGCGCGCCGGGCGCGAAGGTCACAGAGCCCACCGATGCGCGGTCCGCCCCGTCGGGTGCATGCAGCATCTCGACCGTCGCGGTTCCGGCGAAGTTCTGCGCGGATGCGGGTTCACCGATCGCGTGCCTGCGCGGGAGATCTGCAGATCCAGTTCGGCGGCGCCTACGGGGGCAAGCATGGCAAGGGTCAGTGCGGCAGCGGCAAGTCGGTTCGTCGCGGGCTCCTCGGATGGCGCGTCAGAAGCCTTCAGTCTAGGAAGACGATTGGCAGGTGAGTAGCGAAGGAAAGCTTGATGGATTGACAAGCCAGAGCCGACAATGGGCGCGGGAGGTTCCCGCATGGCGATCAACGAACTTCGCTCCATTTCCATCTTCGTGACGGCCGCGGAGCTTGGCAGTTTGCGCAAGACCGCTGCCGCGCTGAACATCAGCCCGCAGGCGGCCAGCCAGGCCCTCGCACAGCTGGAGCAGCACCTGGACGTGCGCCTCTTCCATCGCACAACCCGGTCCATGGCGCTGACCGACGAGGGCCGACGGTTCCTGGAAGAAGCCCAGCCGTCGCTGCTCGGGCTGCGGCGAGCCCTGAAG
>CAZBKC010000386.1:0-3615 GCA_964492345.1 uncultured Steroidobacter sp.
CGATCTGTCCCGATTTCGACACCGTGCTGTACACGCTCGCCGGCGTCGTCCATCGCCAGCAGGGCTGGGGTCGCGCCGATGAAAGCCAGGGCGTGATGGAAGAACTACGACGCCTCGGCGGCGATCAATGGTTCGCCCTCGGCGATCGCGACATCGCACTGCATCTGTTGCGCCGGCAACTGCTCGACAGCGGGAAGACACTGAGCGAGGCGAATGCCGAACTGGCCCGACGGTTCGGCGTACCTCTGTCCTTGTCGCCCGTCAGCGATCAGCCCGTGCGAACGATGCTGGACACCGACGAAGGCCGGCTGGCCTTTCAACATTACTTCGTACGACGCCGCTGCGAACCCGTCGTGCGCGCCATCCATTACGAAGGCGCCGACACCGCCGCCCTCGCACCGCTCGTTCGCGAAACGCTGGACAGCGAACAACTCGCAGGCGTGATCGTCTGCCCGTCGAACCCTTATCTCAGTATCGAACCGATGCTCGCGATCCCGGAACTTCGCGAGCGCCTGCGCACATTGCGAGCCCCTGTTGTCGCGGTATCGCCGATCGTGGCCGGCAGCGCCATCAAGGGTCCCACTGCCAAGATCATGCGGGAACTCGGCGTGCAGCCCGCCGCCGATGTCATCGACCGTCTCTACGGCGACTTCCTCGATGCGGTCCTCATCGACGAAGCCGATGCCGCCATGGCTGTTGGCAATCCACGTTTCGTCGTGGCACCGACTGTCATGCACACCAGCGAACAGAAGGCATCACTGGCGCGCGAATGCATCGCATTGATTCAACGATTGCAACGATCCCGAACTGGAGCACTGCAATGATCCAGGTTATTCGTCATTCGTCACTCACTGGTTGATTCGTCTGTCACCAGAGCGATCCATGAACAAGCCATACACTCGCTGCTGTAATTTACCGAAATTGAGGAGGCGGTTAGATCGCAGTCGGCGACATAATAGGAAGAAAAGCAGGATCTTGCCGGGGCTAGGTGCGCCAGGTTATCTGGCATGGTCCTGGTTGATTCGTCAGACTGGTGAGATCCATATCAAGTTCGGCTGGAAGATGGCAGGAATAGAAGGAATCATCCGTCAGTTCGGGTCGCATCGTCAAAGGGTGCCTGAATGATGATTCGCAAATTGTTGCAGATAGCGCCTTGGCTGTGGCTCATATTGGCCGCGTACTTCATTGTCAGTCTCGCGTGGCTCGCGGCTATCTTCCTCCCAGTTGTTCTGAATCGCGTGTTGCTTGTCGTATTCAAGTCGTCGGATCGCGCGGCCTCGTTGACTTGGCGA
Source organism: uncultured Steroidobacter sp. (assembly GCA_964492345.1). GTDB lineage: Bacteria > Pseudomonadota > Gammaproteobacteria > Steroidobacterales > Steroidobacteraceae > Steroidobacter. The sequence goes on from CAZBKC010000386.1 coordinate 1,293, forward strand.
TTCGCGGACGCTACAGGCAGTATCGTTTGGAAGATTACACAGTTCTCGATCCCTTGGCAGTCTGGCTGTTGGTATCGGGGCGGTTGGTTGGCATGCGCGTTATCTTTATGAGTTCGCTCGCAGCGATCCACCTCGCGCCGTCCTCCCCGAGGAGGTTCTCGGGACATTCGCAGCCGCGACTGTTTCTTGGCTCGCATACTATTGCTGGACGTTTGTTCGCCCCGAGCCGAGCGCAGCAGAGTTGCGCAATCCGGACTTCATCAAGGCACATTCCGCAGCTCAGACATTTCGAAATTTGCGGGAAATCGATCGTGGCGATAGGAAAGATGAGTAGAACCGATTGCTTTGCCATCTTGTTGGCAGTAGCCCTTTGTTCTCGCTCAGAGCCGAACAAATTGTTGCAGGCGACGTGCGAAGACGCACGCGCGTGATGGCGAACGTTTAGCGTTATACAAGGGGCACGCAGTGCAGCAGTACAAGGTATTCGATCTATCAGGGGCAACTGATGTCATCAAACTAGGCTGGTCATGGCCAGGGTTTTTCTTCGGTGCTACATGGGCAATAGTTAAAAAGATGTGGTTACTTGGTATTGGAATCCTTGTCGGCTTCATCTTGTTCGGTTTAATACTAGAGTCGGTTGGTGGTCCCATGAGCCGAGACCTGGCAACAGCTATCGCGCTAATTATTGAACGCGTAATTTTTGGTGCATATGGAAATCATTGGCGAGAAAAGAAGCTTATTGCTCGCGGCTACTTGCTAGCGGGAACGGTGGAAGCAGCCAATCCAGAAGATGCGGTAGCGCGTTACTTCAATACTGCAAATGCAGAACGCTAACCAATCACTCAACACGGACGCGCCGAAAGTCGGCGCGCCCGTTAGTTAATTCGTTAGCCCAATCATGCCGACCCAGATCGAAAAGCTTGAAGCGTACGCGGGGCATCTGCTGGACACCTTCATCCTCTTGCGTGAGCGGTACGCGATTCTGGCCCCAATACTCTTCGATAAGGACGTCGTTGCTCGACACGGCACGAAAGAACGAAGCAGCGGATTCAACATCCTGTTGAACTCGCTCTTCCTCTCCTGTGCTCAGGACATCGCCAAGCTGGCCATGGATCAAGATGATCGAGCGCCTAGCATTCATAACCTCGTGCGCGCAGTGACGGACGAGAAACTGCGCGCAGACTTCCGCTCACGATACGCAAGCTGGGCAATTTCACCGCTCGCTGAGCAAGATCCGGAAGTCCTTGCGGCTCTTCAGAAAATGCAGGTCAAGGAGCACGTCGAGCGCGGCGAGCACTTTGACAAGCTTTACTGCGAGCTCACCGAACTATGGGCGCAGCTCTCGACGAGTTCCGAGATGAAGGCATTCAAGACGATTCGAGACAAAGTGTCTGCGCATACCGAAATCCGACTTTCTGCAGATAAGTACCAGTCTGTTGATGTATCGAAGCTCGGGCTCAAGTGGGGCGACCTGAGAAAGATGGTCGACACAATGCAGAGAATCGTGGAGCTGCTTGGGTTGCTTGTTAGGAATGCTGGGTTTGCTTGGGAAATGCTCGATGAGCAGTTGGATGTTGCAAGCAGGAACTACTGGAATGGCTAATCGGGTAAGAGCCGGTATTTCTCCGGCTCTCCCCACGCCACCTGGTATGCGGGTCCGCACTAGGCGGTTGAAGTCGGGTAATGAAAACGGTTCCATTGCTCCTTGATCGAAATCAAGCCTTGCTGCGCCAGCCACGCATTGGACATGGCCATTTGCGTCGCCTTGGTTCGCGATAGGCAGTACGGTCCTTTCGAACTCCCCGCCGGCCGCCCAAATTCCCCCATCTGTGGCCACTTGAAAATCCCCCGCCCCTGAAGTGAAGACGGCGCCGGTCGGCGTCGAGGGTCAAGTTGCGGCGTGACGTTACGCTGCTCCCTTTTTGTCGAGAGGGGAGCGCGGGGGTTGAACGTCTTGAAGCCACATCTACGCGTCACGATTCAGACGCTGCTACGAAACGGGACCAGCCAGCGCGAGATTGAGCGCCTGACCGGGGTGGATCGCAAGACGATCCGGCGTTACCAACGACAGATCGGTGTACCGGCGCCAAATTCCCCCGGGGGGGGGGGCCACCGGCTCTGCTGCGCAGAAAAGCGCAAGTTCCGCCGTTGAAACTCCCCCGGCCACCGGCTGCACCGGTGCAACCGGCTCGCCCACCCAAACAAGCGCGCTCGGCCTGCGAGGTTCATCGCGAGTGGATCGAGGCGCAAGTCGCGCTCGGCCGCAATCGGAACGTGTCAATGACAGTGAGACACATTTGTTCACGAGTTTAGTGAGCAATTG
>CAZBKC010000387.1:0-3610 GCA_964492345.1 uncultured Steroidobacter sp.
GCTAAAGCTGACCGGCTCGAAGCCGGTGGCTTGAACCCTATGATGGAAAGTCAGGATGTGATCTTCCACAGCGACCGCGGTAGCCCTGGAAGCTCGGTGCGAATAACGCGAACTTTGCTTTTATGCGAAGTCGGCGTCATGGCTTGACACGCCGGCCCTGGCTGCGAGGACGCGACTGTGTAGTAGCCACTTCACATAATCACAGCGACTGCAGGAACTGCATCAGGGCCTTGGGTGGGCGATACCGCGCCGGCTTGATCTCTGGCGGCTTCAGCCGCGCCAACGCACGTTCCTTCATCACGAGGTCTGCTTCGACGTACATGTGCGTCGTCGATGGGCTCTCGTGGCCGAGCCACAGTGCGATGTCACACGGATCGGCCCCAGACTGAAGCAAGCTCATCGCGGTTGAGTGCCGAACGATGTGAGGTGTCACTGTCATCTTGGCCAGATCGGGGTACTTCGTCGTCGCCGTCTCGACCGCGAGCTTCAGGCGTTGAGCAACGTTCGCTCGCGTCATCGGCTTGCCGTCGCGACGTGGCAGCAGCGGTGCGTCGGCTTGCAGGTGTGGGTTCAGGTGGAGCCAATCGCGTACTTCCTTGGCGGCGGTCTTCCACAGGGGCAACGAGCGCTGCTTGCGTCCCTTGCCGTGCAGACGGATGCTCGACGTCGGACCCAACACAACGTCGGCAACCCGGACGCTGATGATCTCTGACACCCGAGCGCCAGTATTGAACATCAACGTCAGGAGCAGCCGGTCGCGTTGACCAACCCAGGTGTCGGTTGGAACGTCGATCACCGCGAGCATTTGTTCTCTGGGCACGAAGCCCACCATCTTGCGGTCGAAGCGCTTCATTGGCACGGCCAAGGCCTGCTCGATGACGCGCAGGTTCGCAAGATCTCGTCGCGCGGCGAACTTCAGGAACGATCGCACTGCGGCAAGGCGGATGTTGCGGCTGCGCGCCGAGTTGTGCCGCTCGCCTTCCAGGTGATCGAGGAAGGCGGCCAGGAACTTCGCATTGATGTCGGCCAGCTGCACGCTGACCGGCGCCTTGCCCAACTGCCTCTCCGCGAAGCGCAACAGCAGAACGAAGGTGTCGCGGTACGAAGCCACGGTGCACGGGCTGAGCGCGCGCTGCTGAACCATGAAGTCGGTGAAGAACTCCTGGACCAGACTCGCGAAGGTGGGCGATGCCGGCTTACTCATCGCGCACCCCCCGCAACGCGAAGCTCTCGAACTTCGCGCCGACGATGTCCATCAGTTCTGGCACACCGGTGAGGTACCAGTAGGTGTCGGAGATCTTGGCGTGGCCGAGGTAGGTGCACAGCCAGAACATGGCGTGATCGATCGACGCTCCCGTCTCGCGCCAAGCCTGAACGCGGCGGACCACCATCGTGTGCCTCAGGTCATGGATGCGAGGGTTGGCGTGGTCCCCGCGCGCTTGCCAGCCAAGCCGAGGACGCATGCGGATGAAGACGTTTTGCACCGTACTGACTGGCAAGGTGCCACCACTGCGCGATACGAAGAACGGAGCCCCCGCACCGGGATCAGCGTGTCGGTCACGTACCTGCTGGTACTCCGACAAGGCCCGCACGACGCTCGCATGCAGCGGTAGGCATCTGGACTTGTGGAACTTGGTCTGGCGTACGGTGATCGTGGCACCCTGCAGATCAACGTCTGCAACCTGCAACTTCAAGGCCTCGGAGATTCTGAGCCCCGCAGCAGCGATGAGACCGAATAGTGTTCGGTACATCAGCGGGCGCAATCCGCCCTGCGGGGACAAGCGCCCCGCGTGCTCAAGTAAGTCGCAGACCTCCTGGTCGGTGTAGATGTGTGGTGCGGGCCTTCGGTGGCCGCGCCCAAGGATCCCGGTTGGCGGCACCTCGGTGTCAACCTCGAACTGACGATAGTAGGCCGCGAAGGGTCGAACGATCTCGAGCCTTCGAGCTGCGGTAACAACACTGGTTCGAAGGACATGTTGTCGCGCCCATTCGAGCTGAAGTTCCTGCGTCAGAGCTCCGCGATGACCTCGGGCGTCCGCGAACCGGGCGAACCGCAGCAGCTCGGTGCCGGGGGACTTCAGAGCGAAGCCAAGCTGACGACGCTCCTGGAGGTAGCGCCGCACCACGGCCTCTACTGTGGTGCCGGCGCTCATGCCGCGCTCCCGGGCCACGGCATGGCCACGGCCGACAACCGACCGATGTCGATCTTGGCGTAGATCAGCGATGTGTTGAGCTCGCGGTGTCGCAGCACGTCGGCGACCTCCTTGAGCGTGCTGCCGGTATTCAGCAGGCGGCTGGCCAGTGTGTGCCGCAGAATGTGCACCCGCGTGTATGGCAAGCCGCAGCGCCGATATGCTTCCCGTACCGCTCGACGAACCACGTCCGGGCCCACTGGTTCATCCATGGGCGCCACATGACGAACGAAGACCCTTCGGTTGGTTGTCTGCGGCCGCTCTGAGCGCAGGTAGGCGGCAATGGCACTGCCGGTGGCCTGAGGCAAGGGCATCACGTCCACGCGGCGCGACTTGCCCTTCACGATGCGCAGGATCCCGGCCGCCCAGTCGATGTCGTCCAGGTCCAGGTTGATGACTTCGCGGCTGCGCAAGCCCAGGTCGACGACACAGCGCACGATGGCGTAGGAGCGAAGACGCGATGGCAGTTCGGGCGGGAATGTGTCGAGCAGCTGTGCTACCTCGACGCGCGACAGCGTCTGGGGAAGCGGCGCCAAGCGCCAACATGCAGGTGCGGCGATGAGCGGCAGCAGGTGCTCGACACGATCACCTTCGAACGCGCGGAAGCGCAGATAGCTGCGCAGGGCCGTTGCCATCGAGCCGGCGCTCGCCGGGCATATTCGCGTCAGTTCCTGGGCGATGAAGTGTCGAAGTTCACCAGCGGTCGGCATGGCCGACGCCGTCTGGTTCAGCATTGAACGAACGACGCTCAGCCGACGAATGCGCGTGTTCTCGGCCAGGCCCTTGGCCTGCAGCAGGTGTTCATCGAACCGGCGCAGTTCAACTTCGATGGGATCGAGGCGATGGTTGTCAGACTGGATACCGGCGTCGGCCAGAACGGCCTGCAGCTGTCGCAGTGCTGCCCGGATCTGATGACGGCAGCGCTGCACTGGGTACGGGCAGGCACACTGCGGCAGATGCTCATCCAGGAAGCGATCGGCGTCGCGGCGAAGTTGGCCAAGATCAAACCGGCGCCGTCGTGACCACCGTGCGAAGTGTGCGATGCCACAAAGGTACATGCGCACAGTTCCGCTGGCGTAGCGCCGCTCGATCAAGTGGCACAAATAGGCCGGCACGTAAGGTGCAAGGGCGCTGGCGCGCAGCCAAGCCGCCGGCACCGGGTGAATGGAATCGAACGCATCCATGACGATCTCCTGAAGTGGGGTTGCCACCACAGGAGATGCCCGTTTTTATGTGAAGTCCAGAACCGCGCCGACTCGTCACAAGCCGCGTCTTCAGCGCCGGTCCGCTCGGCCAGCCTGGGCGACTTCGCATTGACGAGTGGTTCGCGTTATTGCGCTCATGCTCTTATGCCCATGAGCGCAAGAACTGGCTGTTCATCGGCAGCGAACTGGCCGGTCAGCGCGCGGCGGTGGTCA
>CAZBKC010000388.1:0-3598 GCA_964492345.1 uncultured Steroidobacter sp.
CACACATCCACGCTTTCGATTATTGGGGCGGCGTTCCGGCGCTGGCCGTTCCTGATTATGTTCCCGGGCACATAATCAGGATTATGTGCCCGATCGCGTTATGTGGCCATTCGCCTTGGAGGGTGCATCGATATTGGCGGTGGACGCGTAGTGGACCACATAACGCTCACAACGATTGAAGCCATTTCAGAAGTTCCTCGTCCTTCCGCCACTCGGCGGCGCTGCGGTGCTCCGCCGAGATTCCGACGGGCGGGAGGCAAGCAGCGAGCGCCGCTTGTTTGGTTCGGAGTGTGATCTCGGCGTAACGATTTGTGGTGTCGAGGCTCACGTGACCGAGCCATGCCCGGATGACATTGATGTCGACGCCGGCTTCGAGCAGGTGTACGGCGGCGGTATGCCTTAAGGCATGCGGAGAAGTACCCGATACGGCGCGATTACCATCCGTCCTGTTGCGGGTCTTCCCGGCAGTGTGCTGTTTGACAATCTTGTAGATGCCAAAACGAGTCAGGGGTATCCGTGCTCGTGAAGCAAACACGGGATCGGCCGGCGCACACTTCGCGGATGACGTCAGTTGTTTGAGTAGGTCCGCCGTCTCTGGCCACATCGGACAGGCACGCCATTTGTCGCCCTTGCCGTGCAGCCGAACTCGGTACGGTCCATTCAGGTCGAGGTCACACAATCGAAGATCGGAGGCCTCCTGGACGCGGGCCCCTGTGTTGTACAAGAACATGAGCAATGCCCGGTTACGAAGGGCTAGTCGGCCCTGGCGTGGCATTGCCTTGAGCACGGCATCGATCTCATCGCGGTCGAAGTAGATTGTCTCCGCCGCCTGTGTCCGTTTCGTCGGAATCGCCTCCACACGCTGCGCCTCGGCAACGATCTCGGGTTGGTGGACCGCAAGATACCGGTAAAACGTACGTAGTGCAGCAAGCCGCTGGTTACGGGTACGCGCCTGGTTGCCCCGCGTGATTTCGATCATGCGAAGAAACTCCAAAACCCGTTCACAGGTCAGATCGGCGAGCGTCAGGCGGGTCACCGGACGTTTGCAGAGCGCCGACACATGCACCAGAAATAGCTTGAGCGTATCGCGATAGCTCTTGATGGAGGCGGGCCGAAGCCCCTTTTGAACCTTCAGATGATCCTCTATGAAGGCAAGCAACACGGAGCCCACGCTGTTCATTCACGGGCCCCCTTAAGCGCGAAACGGCGGAACCGTTGGTCAGCCTCCTGCAGAAGTTCCTCGGTGATGGTGAGGTACACGGCGGTCGAGCAGGGATCGACATGTCCAAGGAAAACAGCCAGGCGAATCAGCCGATTGTTCGGATCGGTTCCTTCACGGTACCAGCGCAGCAACGTTCCGACGGCAAATGAGTGGCGCAGGTCGTGCGCCCTGGGTTGTGACGCGCCGGGGGGCACCTGCAGGCCGAGCAACGGAACGAGTTTGTGAAAGGTCTGACTGATCGTTCCTTCGGAGATGCACCCACGCTTCGTGAACGAGAAGAGTGGCGTCTCAGCCTTAGCGGCGTCGCCGTAACGCTCTGCAATGTAGTTCCGAACCCGTTGGGCGAGTTTCGGCCCGAGGGGCACAAGCCGACTCTTGCTGAATTTCGTGTTCCGGATCAACAGAGTGTCGCGGCTCCCGTCGACGTCGCCCAGCTTTAACCTGGATACTTCGCCCACGCGCAGGCCAAGACCATACAAGAGCGCGAAGATCGTCTCGTATACCAGCCCTCGATGCGGGGCTTTTGATCGGTTCGGGAGTGAGCGTGCCACTTCCAGCAATCGCTTTGCGCCGTTCAGATCGAAGAGGTACGGAATACGCTTGCCGGTGTCGTGCCGGCGCTGTGCGACTACTGGATTGCTCCGGGAAAATCCCTGCACCACCGTCCATTCGAAGAAGCAACGGAGAACGCCGAGCAGGTGGTTGTAGCTGCGTGGCCGGGTCCGCGGGCGGGACTGCAGAAACTGATCGATCAAGGCACTGTCGATCTCGCCCCAACCACCGCTGTTGTTGTCGCACAGATACCGGTCGAAGAGCCGAAGCACCGCGGCTTCGGTTCGGTACTTTCGGTTCAGCGCCCGTTTGTATGCGACAAATTGCTGCATCGCCTCGGCCAAGCCGCTCTGCCATTCCGGCGCTCTCATAGCTCTTCTCCGTTTCCCATGGCAACCTCACGCAGAGCGGCGATCGCTACCTTGGTATAGATTTCCGTCGACTGGGGAGAACGGTGGCCAACGTAGTCGCCGATTGTCTTAAGCGGGAACTCGGCGTCAATGAGCCGCTGGACGCATGTATGCCGTAAGGTGTGAGCCCCGGGCCGGTGCACCTGCACTCCAGCCTTGCGCAGGTAATCTGCGACCGCCGAAGAAATGGCGCTGCTCATGATGGGCACCCTCGGAGCCAGTGCCCGGAAGAAGATATGACGATCTTCCGTTTCCGGCCTTCCCGTTTTCAGATAGTCGATCAGCGCCTCCGCTATGACGGAAGCAAGGGGATATGCCGTCCAGTGCCCCGCCTTCCGCTCGGGAACCTGCAGTCGCTCGCGTTTCCAGTCGATGTCGTCGAGTGTCAGCCGGGCGACTTCGTGCGCCCGAAGACCGTATGTCACGAGGAGCAGCAGAATGGCGTAATCACGCCGCCCCCGGACGGTTCTTCGGTCGACTGCCTCGAGCATCCTGCGGACTTCATCCCACGTGATCGAGCGCGGCACGTCAGCCAGGCGGTAGGTTTGAGGGGACTCAACAGCCGTACTGAGATCGGTGGCGATGATCTTCTCTCGGTGGCAGTACCGGAGAAAAACGCGGATGACGCCGCATAAATCGCGTCGGCTTGTCTTCGCCATTGTGGGAGCGGAGTCGATGATGAAGGCGGCCAGGAGCGGCGGTGACAGGGTCATGACAGAGATCACTCCTGCACGGTCGAGATAGCCTGCAAGACGATGGAGGTGGTGGATGTAGTGCCGGACCGAGCTTTCCCGCAAGCCCCGTTCCTCGCGCAGGTATTGCAGGAACCGCGGCGCTTCAGCGTGAAAGGGCATCGGCTTGTGCTGCCGTTTCGCCGAAACGCTACCGGTGGCAGCCAGCATCAACATCTGACGCACGGGGTTTCGCGCTTCCTCTGCTACTTTGCTCCGAGCCTCAGCCGTGCGGCAGTTCCGACCGTGCTCCGCGAGCCACTTGGCGGCAAACTCCTCGACCACGGCCGTGGCAGCGGAGACCTCCGTGATCCCCTTCTGTTTCGCAAACTCGCCGAACTGGCATAGGATCGGCACCCGGCGATAGACATTCCGGGTTGCGTAGCCTTGAGAGTCCATCCACTCGACGTAGCGCTCGATCTGCGGGGCCAGCCAGTTGGCAAGGATTCGGTCCACAGTGGCTGGTTTGACGTAATACCGTTCGAACATGACAACCTCCGTTCGGCGATCCCGAACGGAAAATCATCATGCACCGATGCGCTCCCGTTATGTTGCCACCCGTCCCGTGATACGCCACTCGCTGCAGGTCCTGCGCGGCTTCAGCCACATAACGCGATCGGGCACATAATCCTGACAATACCAAGACAGGTGTGAGCAAAGCCCACCGCTACGATCCGGATGTG
>CAZBKC010000389.1:0-3585 GCA_964492345.1 uncultured Steroidobacter sp.
TCCGACCGTCAACCGTCAACGGACAACTGTCAACCCGCTTAACTAAGCGCCATTAAAGTTAGTGCCATTCACCCGTGAAATCTCTTGTCATCGCCGCATTCATCGTCGCTGACGACGTCAGGGCGGGTCGGCAGGACTGGACCAGCTGACAACGACTTTGAGCCCACCCAGTTCGGAGCGCAGCATCTGGATGGTTCCGCCGGTCGCCTGGGCAAGCTCCTGCGCGATCGACAGCCCGAGTCCGTGCCCGGGGCCTGCTTCATCGAGTCGGACACCGCGTGCCATCGCCTGTGCCATCTGTTCGGCCTCGATGCCGGGGCCGTCGTCTTCGACGACCAGCTCAACGCGGTCAGCGGCGCTGCCGCCGATCCGGACGCGGCGCCGTGCGAAGCGCGCGGCATTCTCGATCAGCGTTCCCATCAGTTCCAGAAGGTCTTCACTGGCCATCGAGATGCGCAGATCGTCCGGGATGTCCACGTCAAAGACGACGTTCGCTCCGGTTTCCGTGCGTTCGACGACACCGATCACCGACTCGACTATCGCGAGCGGTGCGATGCTCGACTGCCCGGGCATCGTGCGTATGGCTGCGGCACGGCTGCGCGCAAGTTCGCCTTCGATGGCAGCGGCGGCAGCCGCGATCGCTCTGTCCAATCCATCAGCCGCCTCGATGGCGCCGGCTTCGCGCGCCCGGCGACTTTGTGCCGAGAGCGCGGCGAGCGGCGTCTTCAGGCCATGCGCAAGATCCGCCGAACGACGCCGTGCACGGTTCAGGTCCACCGCACGTGCCTCGGCGAGTTCGTTGATCGCACGAGTCAGCGGCTCGATTTCGCGAGGATAGGAGGAACGAAGTCTTTCCGAAGAGTTGCGCTTCAGCTTCTCCACATCCGAGCGGACGGCACGCAAGGGCCGAAGGCCAAGCTCCACCTGTGCCCAGGCTGCAGCGGACAGAATGAGCCACAGGATCGCGAGGAATGACGCCAGTTCTTCGCCGAATTCCGAGCGTGCCTTGTGCAGCGATTGACTCTCATGGCCGAGTTGCAGCAGTACCTGCGTCGCGCTGCGTTCCGGCACGACGCGACGCTCGATCAAGAGGATCTCCGGTTCATGCGGTCCCCGGACGAGGCGCTTGCTCCAGGCCTTGGCTGTCGCCGTACTCGAAGGCGGAAGTTCCTGATCCCACAGCGATCGCGAGCGCACGGCTCCTTGCGGTGTGGACAGTTGCCAGTAGACGCCGCTCGCCGGCTCCTCGAAGAGCGCATCGCCGGGCTCGACACTTACCGCGGGTGCGCCATCTTTCTGAATCGAGGTATTTGCTGCGAGCTGCAGTCCGATCCGTCGCAGATCCATTTCGACACGGCGCTCGATGTGACGTTCGAACAGCAGTGTCATCGCAATCCACGAGGCTGCAAGCGCCAGAAAGATGGCCACGGTGGCGCCAACCAGCAGGCGCACTCGCAGGGCCTGGGGCATCAGACGATATCGCCCTGGAGCAGGTAGCCGAAGCCGCGCCGGGTCTCGATGACAGCCGGATTGATCTTGCGCCGCAGCCGCACCACCAGTGCTTCGATGGCGTTCGAGTCGCCGGCGTCGCTGGCGCCGTAGAGATGGTCGGCGAGTTCCCCGGCCGATACCGCGCGACCGGGCTGGTGAGCAAGGTAGTGCAGGAATCGAAACTCGAGCTGGGACAGGCGGACCGGTCGTCCCGCATACATCGCCAGCATCCGGTTGGTGTCCAGGGACAGTTCGCCGATGGTGATGGTCGCTGACGCTCTTCCGGCCGCTCTGCGCACGAGGGCACGTACGCGCGCGATCAGCTCTGGGATCTGGAAGGGCTTGCCCATGTAGTCATCGGCCCCGGCCTCGATGCCGGCGACTTTTTCCGACCAGTCGCTGCGCGCAGAGAGCACCAGAACAGGAAATGCCCGACCCGCAGCCCGCCAGCGCGTGAGGGTCGTCAGCCCGTCGAGGCGAGGCAGGCCGAGATCGAGAATCGCAACATCGTAGTCCTCGGTGCTGCCCTTGAACCACGCATCTTCCCCGTCTCGCGCAACATCCGTCACGAATCCGGCCTGTTGCAGAGCCTGCACGAGATCGTCGGCGACGTCCGGATCGTCTTCCACGACCATGGCGCGCATCAGTCGTCCTCGATCTTCAGCAGCGCACCGGTGCGCGCGTCGAGTTTGACTTTCTGCACCTGGCCTTCGCGCGACAGAATCTTGATCTCGTAGATCAGGCGGTGTTTCTTGGTCTCGAGTTCCACTTCCAGAATCTCGCCCGGTGCATGCCGCTCGGCAATGTTCAGCACCTGGGCCAGTGAAAGTATTTCCCCGCGCCGCAGCGCATCGCGGATCACATCCTGTTCGCGCGGCTTGGGATCACCAGCGACGACGCCGGAAGCAACCCCGAGCGCCAGCGAGGCGAATACCATGGTCGTCAGAATCGGTTTCGTCCACTTCATGGGGGTCAACTCTGGCTCCGGGAGGCTGACACCAGCCTGACGAGCGGGGTCGGGCCAGCGTCAGCCAGCCGCGCCTAGAGTCGTCAGCGTGGCAAGTTCGCCCAGGAATGAGGAGTTTTGCAATGAACACAGCGCACAAGGCATTCGTTCTGTCCACGATCGCGACAGTCGCCGTCGCAGGTTTCGGGCCCGTGCTGGCCCAGACTGCCCCTGCCAGCAACCAGGTCGCCATCCCGGCCAATGTGCTCAGCATCACCGAAATAGAAACGCGGGTGAAGAGCCAGGGCATCACGATCAAGGAAATCGAGCTGGAGGGATTGCTGGCCGAGGTCGAAGGCTTCGATGCGGAAGGGCGCAAGGTGGAGATCGTGCTGGATCGCCGCAGCGGCGAGACGTTGTCTCACAAGGTCAAGGTCAAGCGCGAACGCTGAGTCTGCACTGCGAGGGATCGGGTCTGCGCTCGAGACCGCAACCCGATCCGGTCTTGGCTGAACGCTCGGGAGACGATCGATGAGAACAACGCTGGATGAGAATTGCGGGGGCGCCGCGTGCGGGAATTGCAGCAAGGATCCGGACTGACCGCCGCTGGCTGCAGTGCGTGGGCATGGTGACGGCAATGGACTCGCGATGCCGTCAACGCTCGCGACCGGGAAAGTGCCCAGGTTCGCGGCCGCCCTCGGCGCGACCTATCGCATCAACGACCGCGTACTCGTTTCGGCTTCAATCACCTCAGAATGTCGGATCGTGCACCAACGGCCAGCAGATCGAGTGCGTCTTGAGGCAGCACGAAACCTTGCGCAGCCGCGCTCAAGGTCGCATGACTCCACGCCAGCACGAACCGTCCGTGGGTGCGGTACTGCGCCCGGAGTTGTTCCTCCGTGAAGGGCACGGTGGTGCCGAAGAGGGCGCAGAACTGCGCGCCCGTCTGCCCCAGGCCGCTCAGCCTGGCGATCGGTGCGTCTACGGCTGGAGTGCGAATGCCGCCGCGCACGTTCCCATTTGCGTCCAATGCATACTGGAGGGTGGGCGGCAGGCTGATGGTTTCGTAACGCGGCGCCTTGGGTGGCTGCAGGCCGAAGGCGACCCAGCGGTTCAGGTGGGCGATGGCTGCGCGAAGCACGAACGTC
>CAZBKC010000390.1:0-3585 GCA_964492345.1 uncultured Steroidobacter sp.
CGTGACGGTGGGTTTCACGACATTGCGCGTCACCGCGACCGTCCGACCGGCGAACACGAACGGCGTCACCGTTTCCTTGCGCGTCCATCCTTCCGAGCCCGGCGCGACGCCCGGCCAGAGATCGACGACGGCAGTGGCGCCGGACGCTACGGCATCGATGCCGGCAAGGCTGCCGATGCTGCACACGAGGGCGAACAAAACTTGCTTCATGGATTTCTCACGACAGGGCACGCCGTTCTCCGAGATGACCGAACACTTCCGCACGAGCATCAATGGCGCCATCCGGCACACAGACGGCGGCCCAGGGCTTCTTCGTGTCGGCGACGACGATCCGCCATTCGATGCTTTCCGACCGTTGCTCGCGCAGCCTGACGGAACGGCGCTGTCTGTCCGTGACGGCATTGAACAGGCGCAACTCCAGCCCGTGCCTGCCGTTGCCGCGCAGACTGGCGATCACGATCACGGCGCCATCAGCATCCGTCGTTGCCGAAAGTTTCAGATCGAGTGCTGCCGAGGGATCGAAGGTCAGCCGGTACTCGCGGCCATCGACGAACTGCCGCTGCCACTCGAAGCTTCCGCAGCGAATGCTGTAAGTGCCGGCCGGGACGAGCAGGCTGAAGCGCCCGGGATCGACGGCTAACGTGCGACCGGTCCGGTGCTCTCGCAACGTCAGCGCAGCGGCGGCGTGTCCGATGATCCTCGCGGGCATACCGATGTGCGCCAGATTGACGGCCATGCGACAGGCCGAGAAGATCCATTGCTCGCGGTACGGGAATACGGCGTTGTTGCCCCACGCAGGCGAATCGCCTTCATACGAATTGAAGCCCAGCGACATGCCGCCGACCAGGTTGGGCATGGCGACCGTGAAGTTCTGCCAGAAGTCATGGCCCACGCCATAGACCAGCGAGCGCGAGAACGGATTCGCGCCCAGCAGCCATTGCACCTGTCTTGCGGCCAGTTCCGCGAGGTCGCCGTTGCCGCGCAATTGCGCGGCGCTCGCCAGCCCCGCCGATTTTCCGAGGTGCACGACGCTCGCGCCGTGCTGCACATGATTGTGCCACAGCGGAAACATGCGCAGTCGCGCATCGGCCGACAACGCCGCGCCCGCTTCATACATCTGCAACATCTGCGAACGAACCAGCTCGTCGGTCGGCGGCGTCGGAAATACCGGGCTGGCGTGCTGGGCGAGTTCGCGGCCGATCCGGTCTTCGGCGGGTGGATGGTCGAGGTCCGCGCGACGCCACACAGCGGCAGGAATCTTGTCGAACGGCGCCGATGCGCCGGCTCCCTGTCTGCAGAAATATTCCGAGTACAACAGGACGGCCGCATACCAGCCCATCCATTCGTCCGCATCCGGGAACGTGTCGCACAACGCCTGCAGCGCCAGCAGCCCGCACTCCTCGAAGCCATTGTGGAATTCGTGAACGATGCGCGTGCGCCCGGCATCTTCGTAGAAGAACCCCGTGACGCAACTGTCGCCGACGAAACGCTGCTCCTGCGTCTGCAGCACCCAGCGGCCGAAGCGCAACGCATCGTCGCGATACGCGCGCTTCGCGGTGACACGGAAGAGTTCTACGGCGGCCAGCGCCAGATAGCCGCACTGATCACGCCAGCTGCCTTCATTGATGCCGATCGGTTTCGCCGCCGCCGGCGGTTCCTTGATCCGGCCGACGACGTCGGCATAGTCCTCCTCGGCCGCCTTGCGCGCTTGCGCGGCGAGAACGGGATCGAGATCGGCGCACACCCTCGCCCACGCAGCCGTTGCCAGGATTGCAAGCGTGTTCTGGAAATCGTCGCGACCGACATTCTCCTGGACGACATCGTCGATGGTTCCGGGCTCGCTGTCGGTCCAGTAGGAACTGACGCCGTACAGGCAACGCAAGCCCGGACCGAATCGCAGGCGCAGCGACCAGTCGAGACCCCAGCGCGCTTCTTCGAGCACGCGTGCGGCACGCGACGCCTCGGCCGGCTGCCGCGCGAGTTGCTCGTAGACCCGCAGGAGCGCGTAGATCGACAGGTGGGTTCGTCCCGGCCCCTGCGTCAGATTGGCCGCGTCGTGCCAGCCGCCCGCCACGCAGCGCTGCTCGTCGCCATGACGGACGAACGTGTCGAGATGACAGGGCGCGTGAAAACCCGGAATGTTGCAGCCACACCGGAATCCGTAGAAGGCATTCAGCGTGGCATCGAGAAAATCCGTCCAGACAGCGGACGAGATCGGAAAGGCTTCGCTCCTCGTCGATCCATGCCGCAGGCGATAGCTGCCGGGTGTCGCATATGAAGTGAAATCCAGAATCGAATAGCGACCGCGAGGATTGACTGCCTTGCGCACCGGGAAGCGGGCGACGACCGCACCGCTCGACGCATCCTCGAGCACGAACTCCCGTGCCTCGTCGTCGGCACTGATCGCGATCTTGGACGCGCCCGGTTGATAGCCGATGTGGGAATACGCGATCCTGCCCTCCGTGACGGCCCAGCCCTGAACGGGTTCGGCATCGACCTTTTGCAGGGCAAGCCGATCGAAGTCGTAAATGACTTCGTCGCTGACACCGGGCAATGGCGGAATTCCCGGCAAGCCTTGAAACAGCACCAGCTCGACCACCTGGTCGCGCTGCATTTCCGGGATCTCCCAGGCGAGCTGCGTCCATTCGCCGGCCTTGATATCCGCGAAGTAGTGCAGCGCCATGGGATCGGCGGGGCCGGCCGAGGCTCCCTGGGAAACGAAACCGATCATGAGACTGCTGACCGGATTGCCGTCGGGATGCCGATAGCACCACAGCGAAATGCGGTTGAAGCCGCTCCAGTCCTGGGGCGAATCGAAGGTCAGGCGGGCGGATGCGGAGAACGGTGTGCCGTCGAAAGAAACGTCGCGCCCGACAAAGCTGTCATTGGGATTGCGCGAGCGGCGAATGTAGTCCTCATTGCGCAGCAGCGTGCGAAAGCGCAGCGAGCGCGTTCCCTGCCGGCAACGCTCCGTGGTGTAACCCACCGTGACGACGGCCGAGGCGGTCCAGCGATCGCCCTCCTCCATGTCGTCGATGACGCGCTCCTCATGGACACGCTTCGCAAGACAACGCACGTCGAGCGCACGCGACAGGTCCGGCAACAGCAGCGCGCGTCCCGAACGCATTGCGTCCTCGACGCGCGGCAGTGCGGGTGCCCCGGCAGCCATCGACAGATCGATGCGCAGCCCGCTGAGGAGGGTTGCAGCACAGGATGCCTGCAGAAAATCGCGGCGCGTCGGATCGTTCGATCCCATCGTATCCCCCGAACCTCGTTGTGAGTCAGAGGATAGGTCTGCAATCGCGCCACGAGAATGCGGTTTTCAGGACGTATGGATTTCGTGCGAGCGTACGGTCGTCTGTACGCCTACTCCTCGCGTACCAGAGTCACCGGCCCGATCAGACCCGAGGGACGTAGCGGCGCATCCGGGCGGTAGCGGGCGAATGGATTCGGAGAGACGGCCTGCGTATGGGCTGCACCGATCAGGCTGTTGACCGGTCGGTTGGTGACCTTGACGTCGATTCGGTTGCCCCCCGGCTTCAGCGCCTGCGTGACATCGAAGTCATAGGGCGGCGTCCAGCGCAC
>CAZBKC010000391.1:0-3573 GCA_964492345.1 uncultured Steroidobacter sp.
CGATGATCGCGATGGCCATCCTGGCTTTCGGCATGCTGGGCATGACCCGACTGCAAGCGCGCATGGTGTCGCAGGGCAGCGAAACCCAATCGCGCATGGCCGCCGCGCGCCTGGCCGATGAACTCCTGAGCTTGGCGCTGGTCGATCCGGTGAATGCCGCGTGTTACACGCTGCCGCAGGTAGGCGCTTGCGGCAAGGCCGAGGCCAGTGCCATGGCGGCCGCCTGGGAAGTACGCGCCGTCGCGGAACTGACCGGCACCCCGACGGCAGGTGCCGTGCTCGATGGCGCTGGCCGCTTGACGGTCACGCTGACCTGGACCGGCAAGGAATCCCAGGACCCCAGAACTCTCGTCGCCATCACCGATGTACGCCCTTAGCGCCTCTGTCTCTCCGAGGACCCCGCTGGCCGTTGCCATGCGCGGGCCTGCCCGGCAACGCGGGTTGTCGATCATCGAACTGATGATCGGCATCGTCGTGTCGCTGCTTGTCGGCCTGGCCGCAGCCGGCAGTGCGATGTTCTTCACCGCATCGCAGCGCCAGGGCGTCGGCGTCGGCGGCACCATGGTGAATGTCGGCACGGTGATCTCGGCGTTGAAGAACGACAGCGCCAACGCCGGGTTGGGCTTTTTCGGCGATGACATCTTCCTGTGCAACTCGCTCAATCTGAGCGTGGGCGGCACGCTCATCGCCGACAGTGCCAGCTTCGCTCCGCTGCGCATCACCCGAGGCGCGAACAGCGACAGCATCGACGTGGTCTATTCGACGCAGGTGCACTCAGGTGCCAACGTGCTGTTGAACGTCGCATCCGACGGCACATCAGCCGAACTGATGTCGCTGCTGCCGGTCAGTGTCGCCCAAGCCGTGTTGCTGGCACCGCCCAGCCCCGTCGCGGGCACCGCCTGCACGGTACGCACGGTCAGCGCCGTCACGCCGTCCACCGACGACACGGCACAGGTGCTGGACTTTGCTGCTGCAGCCTCGCACAACGCGGCCACCTTCGGCAACCCGGCGACGCTCAACTACCCTGAACGCTCGCGCGTGGCCCTGCTCGGCGAACTGCGTTGGAACAACTACAGCGTCGACGCAAACGGCAACCTGCTGCTGACCCGCCCGCTCGATGTCGGCGGCACACCCGTCGTGCTGGCGCGCAACGTGATGACGTTTCGCGCGCAGTACGGCATCACCAACGGCGTGGCCGGCAGCACCACCGTCGAAAGCTGGCGGGACGCCGACGCCGCGCCTTTTGCCGCACTGGACAGCACCGCCATCGGCCAGGTGCGGGCGCTGCGCATCGGCATCGTCACACGCAGCCCGCAGCGCGAGAAAGCCAACACGGCGGGTGTGTGCGAAGCCAGCACTGCCAAACCGCAATTGTTCGGCGCCGTAGTCGAACCCGATGTCGCCGACTGGCAATGCTTCCGCTTCCGCTCCACCACCGCAGTGCTGCCGCTGCGCAACCTGGTCCTGGGGATTAAATGAAACCGACTCGCCGACTTCGTCGCAGCTTTCAAGCTGCACAGCGCGGTGTCACCATCCTGGTGGTGCTGGTGCTGCTGTCGGTGATGCTGCTGGGCGGCCTGGCGCTTGCGCGCATGACCGAGATCGGCACCCTGGCCGCCGGCAACTCGGCCTTCCGCGACGCTGCCTTGCAGGCTTCGGAAATCGGCTTGAACGATGTCTACGCGCAGGTGCGCGCCATCGGCGACGAAAACGTTGCCGTGGGCACCTGGTACCAGCCGTCGACGATGGCCTCCGACGCCAACGGCCTGCCGATCGTGGACTGGTCCACCTTGCCAGAAATCATCGTTGGCCAGTACAGCGTTCGCTACGTCGCCGACCGCATCTGTGAAGGCGCGCTGCCGGTGGCCGACCCGCTGCGGCAATGCCTGGTCAAGCAGATGCCGCAGTTGTCGAGCGCCGATGCCAGCAAGGAAAAACTCGACCCGCCCAACGCCAAGCAGTTCCGCGTGACGATCCGCGTCACCGGACCGAAGAACACCCAGACCTGGGTGCAGTCGATGGTGACCAAGGGCTGAGGCCGAACAAGCTGTCACGCAGAGAAACACCATGAAGCCGGCACACGATTTTCCGCTTCGCTGCCGGGCACCGCAGTCGTGCTCATTCGTCTTGAAAGGTCGCCAATGAAAGCCATCATGCAGTTTGCCGTTTCCACGCTGGCGCTGGCTGCGCTGCTCGGCGCGGCCGTGGCCAACGCCGCCCCGACGCTCATCGCCGACAAGCCGCTGAAGGCGTCGTTGCTGGCCAAGCCGAACATCGTCTTCGCGATGGACGATTCCGGCTCGATGGACTGGGAGGTGCTGCTCGACACCGTTCAAGGCCAGGTGTGGTGGAACGCGACGACCGCCTGGGACTCGAACAAGGGCAAGCCACTCAGCGACAGTGGCACGGCGTATTCGTACCTCTTCCCGGGCCCCAAGGCCAGCACCTACAACGGCGGCCACATCACCGCCTACGACCAACAATACGGCTACGTAGTGCCGCCCACTGCCGAGTTCGCGTGGCTGCGATCGGCCAAATTCAACCCGCTCTACTATGACAGTGGCACGACCTACGCACCTTGGTCGCCGGCCTATCTGGACGGAGCGACGAAGACCTATGGCAACGCCACACCTGGCACTGCCAAGCTGCACCCGGCCTACGCCACCAGCCCGACGCTGAAGCTCGACGCCGTCTGGACCTCGACAGACGACAGTCTGAGGTTCCGTTTCGCCAACGGGATGACGCTGCCCAGTGATGCCACCAGGAACGGCACCAACTCCAGCTGCAGGGCCGGCAACAAGTCGACCTCGAACTCTTGCTACGCCATTGCGCCGTTCTACCCGGCCACGTTCTGGGTGCCCGAGAACTGCACGATCGCTGCCGACTGCGTGCTTGCGCCGGATGGCACGACGAAGCTGAAGCGCTACGAGATCAAGTCGACCACGGCGAGCTACCCCAGCGGCCGCAGCTACGCCGATGAGATGCAGAACTTCGCCAACTGGTTCACCTACTACCGCAAGCGCAAGCTGATGCTCGCGGCGTCGATGGGCAAGGTGATGGAGGACATGACCGGCGCGCGCCTTGCGGTCGCTCCCTTCAACAACCTGACGTCGTTGACGATGAAGGACGCGGATGCGCCGACGGCAGCGAACAACCGTCTGGCGATCGCCGGCGCTTTCTACAAGAATGCCGACTACCTGTACAGCACACCCACGCACAGCGCCATAAAGCACATCGGCGGCCAGTTCAACACCAACACGAACATCGTGCAGTATGCGTGCCAACGCAACAGCATGTTCGTCGTGACGGATGGTTTGGCATCGAATGCGAGCCTGAGCGGCAGGCCGGACTATACCGCCAGCAAATTCGGCGGAACTGCCCCCTACACCACCACGTCCAAAGACTCGCTCGCCGACTGGGCGCTGTCCTACTACACCAACCGCTTGCGCACTGATCTGCCCGCCGGCAAGGTGCCGCCCAGTTCATCGCCCAACCCGAATGCCGACAAGAACACCGATCTGCACGTCAACACCTACGCCGTCTCGCTGGGCGTGCGCGGCTCGCTCTGGCCCA
>CAZBKC010000392.1:0-3572 GCA_964492345.1 uncultured Steroidobacter sp.
GGAGTCGCACGATGAACAAAGAAATCCTGATGGTGGTGGACGCCGTTTCCAACGAAAAGGGCGTCGACAAGGAGATCATTTTCGAAGCGCTCGAAGCCGCGCTCGCGTCTGCGACGCGCCGCCGGCACGGCGAGAGCATCGACGTGCGCGTGTCCATCAATCGCAAGACAGGGGATTACGACACCTGGCGCCGCTGGAAGGTGTTTGCCGACGATTCCACTGAACTGGAGATTCCGGACAGCGAGCTGCGTCTGGAGGATGCACTCGATATTTCCAAGGACGCCGCAGTCGGCGGCTACGTCGAAGTGCCGATGGAATCGGTGGCCTTCGGCCGCATTGCTGCGCAGACCGCCAAGCAGGTCATCGTACAGAAAGTCCGCGAAGCCGAGCGTGCGCAGGTCGTCGAGGAATATCAGAGCCGCGCCGGCACGCTGGTCTCCGGCCTGGTCAAGCGTGTCGATCGCAACGGCGTGTTCGTCGATCTCGGTGCGAACGCCGAAGGTTTCATTCCGCGCGACCAGATGATTCCGCGCGAGCCGATCCGGGCACAGGATCGTGTCAAGGCCTTCCTCAAGGAAGTGCGCTCCGAGCCGCGCGGCCCGCAGTTGTTCCTGTCGCGTACCGCCCCTGAATTCCTGATCGAGCTGTTCAAGCTCGAAGTGCCGGAAGTCGGGCAGGGCATGATCAACATTCTGGGGGCGGCTCGCGATCCGGGCGTGCGCGCCAAGATTGCGGTCAAGAGCAACGACAATCGCATCGATCCGGTCGGTGCGTGCGTCGGCATGCGCGGTTCGCGTGTGCAGGCCGTCTCGAACGAGATTGCCGGTGAGCGAGTCGACATCATTCCGTTCGACGAAAATCCCGCGCAGTTCGTCATCAATGCGATGGCGCCGGCCGAAGTCGTATCGATCGTGGTCGACGAAGACTCGCACTCGATGGACATCGCCGTCACGGAGGAAAAGCTGTCGCAGGCCATCGGCCGCGGCGGTCAGAACATCCGTCTCGCCAGCGAACTGACCGGCTGGGAGCTGAACGTCATGACGGAGCAGGCCGCCGTCGAGAAGAGCGAAGGCGAGTCGCGCAAGCTGGTGGAGATGTTCCAGAAGCAGCTCGCGGTCGACGAGGAAGTCGCGCAGATTCTCGTCAGCGAAGGGTTCTCGACCGTCGAGGAAATCGCCTACGTGCCGGCATCGGAACTCGCGGGCATCGAAGAATTCGACGAAGAGATCATCAAGGAATTGCGTAATCGCGCGCGCGACGTACTGCTTACGCAGGCCATCGCAAGCGAAGAAGAGATCGACAGTGCCGAGCCGTCGCAGGATCTGCTCGAAGTCGACGGCATGGACAGGGAGCTGGCGCAGGTGCTGGCAAGCAAGGGTATCGTGACGCGCGAAGACCTGGCTGAGCAGGCAATCGACGATCTGCTCGAGATCGACGGCATCGATTCGGACCGCGCGGGCGCCCTGATCATGGCGGCGCGCAAGCATTGGTTCGACTCCGCCGGACAGCAGGCCTGAGGTCGCAGCCGGATATGTCGACGGTCCTGATGTCTCAAAGGCACGAGCGCTTCCGCTGCAGCGTAGCGGTGGCTGTGCAGTGCCGACGCGGACGCGTCACGGGGAGCTTGGAGCGGGAGGGTGGTTCATGGCGGATGTAACGGTTACCCAGTTTGCCGAAGTACTGAAGGTACCGGTCGAACGACTGCTCACGCAGCTGGGCGAAGCAGGCATTCACGTGTCCGGCGCCGAGTCAACCATCAGCGACGAGGCCAAGATGGAACTGCTCACGTTCCTGCGTCGCTCGCATGGCCGCACCACGGCGGGCGCGTCGCCGCCGAAGATCACGCTGCAGCGCAAGTCGCAGGGCGAGATCAAGGTCGCGTCGGCCCAGGGACGCGCTCGCACCGTCAACGTCGAAGTGCGCACCAAGAAGACTTACCTCAATCGCAGCGCCCTGCAGCAGCAGGTCCGCACGCAGAACGACGAAGTCGACCGGCAGAAGCAGCAGGTCGAGGCGGAAGAGGAAGCGCGGCTGACGCAAGAGCAGATCGAGGCGCGCGATGCGAAGCGTCGCGAAGACGCGCAGCGCGAGGCGGAGCAGCGCGAGGCCATGCTGCGCCAGCAGGTGGAGGACGAAGCGCGCAATCGCGCCGAGGAAGAAGCCAGGCTGCTCGCCGAAGAAGAGGCGCGGCGCCAGATCGAAGTGCGCGTCGCCGAAGAGCGCAAACAGGCTCAGGCTGCGCGGCAGGTCACCGAGGTCGCCAAGCCTGCACGTGGCGAGAGTCCGCGCGATGATCGTGAGACCAAGGGCTTCCAGCGCACCGAGCTCCATGTCTCCAGCGATGCGAGCGCGCGCTTCAAGAAGAAGAAGCAGCACCAGCAGTCCAGGTCGCGTCGTCCGGTGCAGGTCAGCGTCAGCAGCCAGCACGGCTTCGAACGTCCGGCGGCACCCGTCAAGCGCGATGTCCAGATCGGCGAAACCGTCACGGTGGCCGAGCTGGCACAGCGTATGGCCGTGAAGGCCAACGAAGTCATCAAGGTCATGATGAACATGGGCGTGATGGCTACCATCAATCAGCCTATCGATCAGGACACTGCGGTGCTTGTGGTCGAAGAGCTTGGTCACAATGCCGTCGTCGTGAAGGAAAGCGCGATCGAAGACGAGCTGCTGGTTACCGACGCATCGCATGAATTGACGCCGCGTCCGCCGGTCGTGACCGTCATGGGCCACGTCGACCATGGCAAGACTTCGCTGCTCGACTACATTCGTCGCACCAAGGTTGCCTCGGGTGAAGCGGGCGGCATCACGCAGCACGTTGGCGCGTATCACGTCGAAACGCCGAAGGGCGTCATCACATTCCTCGATACGCCGGGTCATGCGGCGTTCACGGCAATGCGAGCCCGCGGCGCGCAGGTCACCGATATCGTGATCCTCGTGGTCGCAGCCGACGATGGCGTGATGCCCCAGACGGTGGAAGCGATCGAACACGCGCGCGCAGCCGAGGTTCCCCTGGTCGTGGCGGTCAACAAGATCGACAAGCACGACAAGGATCTCGACCGGGTCAAGAACGATCTGGCGAAGCACAACGTCATTCCGGAAGAGTGGGGCGGCGATACGCAGTTCGCGTACGTGTCGGCGAAAACCGGAGAAGGCATCGATCAGTTGCTTGAATCGGTGCTGCTGCAGGCAGACGTGCTCGAGCTCAAGGCGGCGCGCGACGGTCTCGCGGCGGGCGTCGTCATCGAGTCGACGATGGAAAAGGGCCGCGGCGCAGTAGCGACAGTGCTCGTGAAGCGCGGCGTGCTGAAGCCGGGAGACCCGATCATCGCCGGGCAGGAATTTGGTCGCGTTCGTGCCATGTTCGATGAGACCGGCAAGGCAGTCGATGAAGCAGGTCCGTCGTTGCCTGTCGTGGTATTGGGTCTGTCCGGTGCACCGAATGCCGGCGACGACCTGCTCGTCGTGGAAAGCGAACGCAAGGCCCGCGAAGTTGCTCTGTATCGTCAGGGCAAGTTCCGCGATACCAAGCTGGCGAAGCAGGGTCCGGCAAAGTTCGAGGACATGATGTCGCA
>CAZBKC010000393.1:0-3554 GCA_964492345.1 uncultured Steroidobacter sp.
TTCGTCGCCAGAAAGCGTGAGCCCGCTGGCCCGCAGATTCGCAGCCACCTGCTCCGGTTTCGTGGAGCCAAAGATCACGCTCGCAGTTGCCGATTCGCGCAGCAGGAACGCGAGTGCGATCTCGGCCGGCGTGACATCGTGCGCTGTCGCCACTTCCCGCATGACATCGACGATGTCGTGCACCTTGTTCGCGTCCAGGCTCGAGGGCAGGCGGCCGGCATTGCGGCCGGGCTGGTCGGAGGAGCCGTCGCGACGATATTTGCCGCTCAATACGCCGCCGAGCAGCGCACCCCACGCCATGACGCCGACGCCTTCGCTGCGTGCGAGCGGGACGAGATCGCGCTCGATGTCGCGGGTTGCGATCGACCAGTTGCTTTCGACAACCTGGAATCGCGCCAGTCGTTCGCGTTCTGAAATACCCAGCGCCTTCATGACTTCCCAGGCGTAGAAGTTCGAACAGCCGATGTAGCGAACCTTGCCCGCACGCACCAGGTCATCCAGCGCCCGCAGGGTTTCCTCGAGCGGCGTCACCGGATCGACGTAGTGCAGGAGGTACACGTCGATGTAGTCGGTGCCGAGACGCTTCAGGCTGTTCTCGCAGGCGTGCAGCAAATGGGCCCGCGATCCGCCGGCGCCGTTCGGTCCGGGAGACATCTGCATGCCGCCTTTGGAGCAGATCACGACGGTCGATCGATCTGTATTCAGATCGCGCAGTGCCTGGCCGAGGCGCTGTTCCGACTGGCCTTCGGAATACCCGTCGGCAGTATCGATGAAATTGACGCCACCTTCGAATGCGCGCGCGACAACGGCATTCACCGCCTGCTGGTCGAGCCCGCCCAGGTCTTTCCAGAATTTGAGATTGCCGCCGCCGAACATGTTTGTGCCAAGACACAGCTCGGAGACGAGCAGGCCGGATCGGCCGAGTTTGCGGTAGCGCATGACTGCTCCTGTGCGGGTGTGCGGATGATATCCGGTACGGCTCGCGAAGGCGCGTGGCAGGGCTTCCCGGAGCGAGATCCATCCGTGTTTTCTTTTGAATGACCCGCGGTTTCGGCATACGCTCCGGACAGAGCGGTCCTGCGGCCATTCGTTCACACAATCAAGACCGCGCAGTCATAGGAATTCGACCATGCTTGTACCCGGTGACATGAGAGGTAAGGCCGCGCTGGTCACGGGTGCGGCGGCCGGACTCGGCCGAGCCACTGCGTTGCGTCTTGCACGCGCGGGTGCGGACGTCTGCCTCGTCGACATCGACGCGGAGAAATTGCAGGCAGCAGCCGATGCAGCAAGGGCACTGGGCGTCAGTGCATTGGCGCACGTCGCCGACCTGGGTGTGACGGCCAACTGCCGGGCGGCTGTGGATGCGGCGGTGGCGGCATTTCATCGGCTCGACGCACTTTGCAACGTCGCGGCCGTTCTGATCCCTTGTCAGGCCGACGCCATGAGCGCCAGCGAATGGGACAAGACCGTCGCCGTCAACCTGAGTGCACCGTTTCACCTCATTCAGGCCGCGATTCCCCATCTGTTGAAGACGCACGGCGCCGTCGTCAACGTCACGTCCTGCGCGGCGTTCATCGGCCAGGCGTACACGGCTGCGTACTGCGCCACCAAGGCGGGTCTCGCGCATCTCACCAAGGCATTGGCGATGGAGTACATGCATCAGCCGATTCGCTTCAACGCGGTTGCGCCCGGCGGAATGATGACGGCACTGGCTGCGGGGTTTCGCAATCTGCAGAATGCCGACGCCTCGCTGGTCAAGCGCTATTCGCCGCTGCGCGGCATGGTCGAGATCGATGACGTCGCGGAGATGGTGGCGTTCCTCGCCACCGACGCAGCGCGCGGCTATCACGGTGCCCACATCTCCATCGATAACGGCATCGCGGTCGGCTGATCATGGGAAGTCACTGAGTGTCGGCGACGGTGACGCGCGAACCCGACCTTGCATTCCTGCACGGCGGCGGTCAGGGAAGCTGGGTCTGGGCTGCGACGATCGCGGCGTTGCAAGCCTCGTCGTCTGGCGTCTTCAACAGGATGCTGGCACTCGATATTCCTGGCTGCGGACGCAAGCGCGGTCGCAATCTGGAGCAACTCGAGCCGCTCGATGTCGCTCACGAACTCATTGCGGATCTTGAGCACGCCGGCATGAAGAATGTCGTGCTGGTGGGACATTCGCTGGCCGGCAATGTGCTGCCACGGCTGGTGCAACTGCGTCCCGACCTGTTCAGTCGACTCGTCTACGTTTCCTGTTCCATCCCGCTGCCAGGCCAGACGGTCCTGCAACTGATCGGCGGAGGGTTGCACGGCAGCAACGAGAGCGAAGTGGGCTGGCCCGTGGATGCCCGGACGACATCGATGCAGGAACGCTACGACGTCATGTTCTGCAACGATATGACGCCTGCGCAGAAAGCGTCATTTCTTGCGTCGCTCGAGCATGACGAATGGCCGCGCAGCTATTTCAGCGCGACGGACTTCAGCTTCCCGGGGTCTCAGGCCGTACCGGCGACGTATGTCGTCTGCCTGCAGGATCGTATCCTGCCGGTGAAGTGGCAGGAGACCTTTGCCGTGCGCTTCCATGCGACCCGCATCGTACGGATCGATGCGGGTCATCAGGTGATGATCACCCGGCCGCACGCGCTGGCCGAAGTGTTGCGGCACGAGGCAGCGGTGGATCCCGGCTAGAAGGAATCGCCCGGCACGCGCACGAAGCCTTCCATCAGCACGCGCGCGCTGCGGCTCATGATCGCCTTCGTGACGACCCATTCGCCGTCGACCTGTTTCGCCTGCGCACCGACACGCAGCGTGCCCGAGGGATGACCGAAGCGGACCGCTTCGTGAGCACGGCCGCCGGCAGCGAGACTGACCAGCGTCCCGGGAATCGCAGCGGCGGTACCGATGGCGACTGCGGCCGTGCCCATCATGGCGTGATGCAGTTTACCCATCGAGAGGGCACGGACCAGCAGATCGACGTCGGCGGTCGTCACCTTCTTGCCGCTCGAAGATATGTACTCGGTCGGCGATGCAACGAACGCGACCTTTGGCGTGTGCTGACGCTTCGCGGCTTCTTCGATTTTCTTGATGAGGCCCATGCGGATCGCGCCATGCGCGCGAATGGTCTCGAACATCGCGAGAGCCCTGGCGTCGCCGTTGATCGCGTCCTGCAGTTCGGTGCCTTTGTAGCCGATGGCATCGGCGTTGACGAAGATCGTCGGAATGCCCGCATTGATCATCGTGGCCTTCAATGTGCCGACGCCAGGTACTTCCAGATCGTCGACGAGATTGCCGGTGGGAAACATCGAGCCGCCGCCATCGCCTTCGCCCTCGTCGGCCGGATCGATGAATTCGAGTTGCACTTCCGCGGCGGGAAAGGTCACACCGTCGAGTTCGAAGTTGCCGGTTTCCTGCACCACACCGTCGGTGATCGGCACATGCGCGATGATCGACTTGTTGATGTTGGCCTGCCAGATGCGGATCGTGGCCACGCCGTTCTTCGGTATGCGGCTGGGATCGACGAGCCCGTTGGAGATGGCGAACGGACCGACAGCGGCAGAGAGATT
>CAZBKC010000394.1:0-3544 GCA_964492345.1 uncultured Steroidobacter sp.
CGTTAGACCGGTAGCTTTGCGTCCTCGCCTTTCAGCGAGTTTGCCCTTGGCACGATTTGATTCTTCGGCAGGCCAGCGGGATAAGTCAAGCGGCCAGGTCGGTTTCAGGAGACATGTAATACAGCGACAGTGGACAGGCTGCGGGGGAAATGGGGTTATGTCTCATGAAGAAGGGTGACGAGTGACGGGTGACGAGGTAAGAGATCCGGAAATAACGCTCTGGACCCTTCGTCACCCGTCACCGTCTCCAATCACACCGCCATCCGCGTCCACGCTTCCTTGGTCGCGCTGGCCGGTTCGCCCGCCATGATTCGCGGGGCGAGTTGGGAGACGATGTGGACCTGCGCCGCATCCGACAGTCCGAGCGCCCGCAGCGCGCCTTCGAGTCCATCGATCAACTGGCGTCGATCGGCTTCGGTCGGACACGAATCGCGAGCCAGCGAAGCCAGCTCGTCGCCGACGCTCTGCAGGGTCTCGGCGATCGACGGTGCGAATTCGCTCAGGTCGCCGCGCAGCCGGGCTGCGAAGCGGAACGAGTTGTACGCACAGACGTACGCGCGATTGCGCAGCTTCAGATTTCGGAGCAACCCCATATCCGCCTGCCCGTGACTTGGTCGGCCGAAAGTCTGCGGAAGGCAGCTCGCGGCATGGTGTGAGCCGGATCACAAAAGGCAGGTGCGTTTGCCTGTTGCGCCAACGCCGCGTTGCCGATCAAGTACCTGCACGAAAAGAAAAAATTTCCACCACGCACTGGTCCAAATCCGGATTGACTTGTCGCATCCCCCGTGCGTCCGACGACGGCTGTCAGGCGCGTCCGACGTTGCGGTCGGTCGGCGAGTGGAAATACTCGCTTTCCGCGGCGAACTGCTTCATCAGCTTGCGCAGTTCTTCGAGGCGGCCTTCGGCAGTACTGATGGGTAGACATTCTTCGCACTCCGGGTCGGAGCATGGCTGACGCGAATACAGCCAGTACTGCACGGCACCGGCCAGCAGACCATCGGCGATGTCCCAGAGATCCGCCTTCTGGTCGGTGTCGGCAATGCGGTTGCCCAGGTCGACGGCTTTGCCGAAGGCCTCGGAGAAAGGGTTGTCGTTTTCCTGCATGAGGGGAATATCGGGAACGATCGAATGGACCGCTATTGTAACCGCCCGGGCTCGCCTTGATAGATAAGCACCCGCCTTGATGTGCAGGAACAGGGCTGCTTTACTCCCCGCCCGCTGACATAACCGCCGAGGAACCCATGGCCGACGAACGCGACGCTGAAGCGCAGATGGACGCCGATGCGCTCTACCACGAAGAGATGTTCACCGATCGCCGCGTGGGTGCCTTGCGCCGGCTGACACCGGTAAAGCGCGATGGCTCCCCGGATACGGCGCGCCCGACCCTGTTCCTGGGCCAGGCGGAGATCATGACCAACATGGGGCCGGTGCCGCTGAGCTTCGAGATTCCCGGGGAATCGCTCGAGCAGGCGGTCGCCGGATTCGGTGCCGCCGCCCAGGTTGCCATCGAACGAACCGTGCAGCAGATCCAGGAACTGCGCCGCCAGCAGGCCTCGCAGCTCGTCGTACCCCAGGGCGGGCTGCCGCCGAACCTGGGCGGTGGGCCGCGCGGTGGCGGCAAGATTCAGATCCCCTGATTCCGGTATTGCCCGCACCAACTTGACTACGGACTGCCCCGTCTTGGGGCAGTCTCGTCAGGCTTCTCTGCCGATTCCCCGCGTAATGCACTGATTGCGGGCTGGCACGTTTTTCGCTCCCCTCGGTTCGTCGCTTCCTATTGCCGAGACCGTCGATGCCGGGGGACAAGCCTTTCGATGAAATGCATGCGCCGGACGGCAGTGTTCGCGAACACTATCGGGCCTTCGCGGCATGGCTCGCCCGCACACCCGCAGACCGGGTGGCGCAGAAGCGGACCGAGGCGGATTCGCTCTTTCACAGGGTCGGCATCACCTTCGCTGTCTATGGTGAAGAGGCGGGCACCGAACGTCTCATCCCCTTCGACATCGTTCCCCGGATCATCCCGGCCCGGGAATGGCAGCAACTTGCCGCGGGACTGCGCCAGCGCGTGCGGGCGCTCAACGCCTTCATCGCCGACATCTATCACGACCAGGAGATCCTGGCCGCCGGCCGCATTCCGGCCGAGCAGGTGCTCTGCAACGGCCAGTACCGGCCGGAGATGCAGGGCGTCGATGTGCCCGGATCGATCTACGCGCACATTGCCGGCATCGACGTCGTGCGTGCCGGGGCCGGAGAGTTCTACGTTCTGGAAGACAACCTGCGCGTGCCGTCGGGTGTGTCCTACATGCTCGAAGACCGCCGCATGATGATGCGACTGTTCCCCGAGTTGTTCGCGCAGCATTCCATCGCACCCGTCGAGCACTATCCCGACCTGCTGCTGGAGAATCTGCGGAGCGTCGCGCCGCCCGGCGTGAACGATCCGACGGTCGTGCTGCTCACGCCGGGTGCGTACAACAGCGCTTACTTCGAGCACGCCTTCCTCGCGCAGCAGATGGGCATCGAACTGGTAGAGGGTCAGGATCTCTACGTCGAGGACGAATTCCTCTACATGCGGACCACGCGCGGCCCGCGCCGCGTCGACGTGATCTATCGCCGCATCGACGACGATTTCATGGATCCGCTGGTGTTTCGTCCCGACTCCATGCTCGGTATTCCCGGGCTGCTTGCCGCATACCGCTGCGGCCACGTGACGATCGCGAATGCCATCGGCACGGGTGTGGCCGACGACAAGTCGATCTATCCGTACGTCCCCGACATGATCCGTTTCTACCTGGGCGAAGAGCCCCTGCTGTCGAACGTCCCGACCTACGTGTTGCGGAGAAAGGAGGATCTCGACTACACGCTCGCGCACCTGGCCGCGCTGGTCGTGAAGGAAGTCCATGGTGCCGGCGGCTACGGCATGTTGATCGGTCCGGCCTCGACGAAGGAACAGGTCGAGGACTTCCGGCGGCGCATCCTGCGCAGTCCGGAGAGATACATCGCCCAGCCGACGCTGTCGCTCTCGGCCTGTCCGACGTTCGTGGAGCAGGGTATTGCGCCGCGTCATCTGGATCTGCGGCCCTTCGTGTTGTCGGGCAGTGAAGTCACGCTCGTGCCTGGTGGACTGACTCGAGTCGCATTGCGCGAAGGTTCGCTGGTCGTCAATTCGTCGCAGGGCGGCGGAACCAAAGATACGTGGGTGCTGGAGAAATGAGAGAAGCGGTCAGCGGTTGGCGGTTGGCGGTTGGCCGGAACTGCGGCTCTGCCGGCGGGCGACGACTGGTTCCGTCGTCATTGAACTATCCGCCAACCGCCAACCGCCAACCGCTTCCGGGCGAGGAACTCGCTCGATGCTGAGCCGCACCGCCGACCATCTTTACTGGATGGCCCGCTACACCGAGCGCGCCGAGAATCTGGCGCGCATGCTCGAAGTGAACTACCGGATGTCGCTGCTGCCGCAGGGTTCGGAAATCGTCGAGCAGGGCTGGGTAGCGACCCTGACCATCATCGGCCTGATGGATGCGTTCAAGCAGCGCTACAACGCCGT
>CAZBKC010000395.1:0-3542 GCA_964492345.1 uncultured Steroidobacter sp.
GACCGATGTCGACCATCGTCCTGAGCATGCTCATCCTCGACGAACCCTTCACCGGCTGGATGGCCGCCGGCACGACGATCGTGTTCCTCGGCGTGTGGATGCTCACGCGTTCGAAGCGGGCTGCGGCGTAGAAGACAAAAATAGCCGCAAAAGACCGCATAAAAGAAGCCGAGGGCCAAATGAAGAGATCTCTTCTTCTTTTATGCGGTCTTTTGCGGCCCTCCGTCTCTCCTCCTTTCCCGGCTGCTGGCGAACCACGATCCGATCAGAATCATGACCAGTCCGACGATGGTGTGAACGCCGAAAGGCTCCTTGAGTACCAGCACGCCGAGCAATGAGGCCACCGCGGGATTCACATAGGCGACAAGTGCAGCGCGCGCGGCGCCGGCCGCGTGAATGAGATAGAAAAACAGGACCAGTGCCAGTGCCGTGCAGACGATGCCCAGAATGGCCACCGACGTCAGCGACAACGGGGATGGCATCTGTGTCGGTGCGGTCGCGAATGCGAACGGCAGCAGAATGAGCGATGCGACCACGAGGCTTGCCGCCACGGCACCGAGTTCCTCTACGCCGGCAAGATGACGCTGCACGATCAGCGGGCCGACGGCATAGCCGACGACTGCAACCATCAGCGCGGCGACACCGAGCCACAGTCGCGGGTCCTGGCCGATATCGAGTCCGAGCAGTGCGATGACGCCCGAGAAGCCGACGAACAATCCCGCGATGCGTCGTGCGCCGAGCCGTTCGTGTACCCCGAAGAAGGGTGCAATCAGCACGACACTGAGCGGCACCGTTGCCATCAGGATGCCCGCCAGCGATGAAGTCACCCATTGTTCGCCGAAGGCGATCATCGAGAAGGGAATGACGAGTTCGGCAATCGGTTCCAGAAGAGAAATGACGGCCTTCGGCAAGGAGGCTTCGCAGGAAGGTCTTGCGACAGGAGGGCCTTCGGCAGGGAAGAAATCAGATCGGCGCTTCCCTGCTGACGAACGTCAGCCTTCCTGACGAAGTCCACCCTGCCGAAGGCCTTCCTGCCGACACAGCCGGCCGTCATTTCAAGTAGCCGTCGTTCTCCAAAAAAAAAGCCCGACAGAGTCGGGCCTTTTTCGTATCGCCGGCGGCAGGTCGCCAGCAGATCCCTTACTTCTTGTCCTTGCCGTTCTTCGCATCCGGCTTCGCGTCCGGATTCTCGATCTCTTCCAGCAGCTTCGCGTGCAGGTCCGGCAGTACCGGCAGGTCCTTCGCGTCCTGGACCAGGGGCTTCAACTGTTCGTGGATCCTGGTGGCCGACTCGTGCAGTTCCTTGTAGGTCGTGACGAGACGGGTGGTGCTGTCCGTCATCTTCGTCAGCTTCTGGTCCTGCTCCGTCTTTTCCTTGCGCAGGGTGGTGAAGCTGGTTTCGACTTCGCGGCGCGCGTCCGCTTCTTCCTGACGCTGCTTCTTCAGCGTGTTCATCTTCTTCAGGACGTTTTCCGGCGTGTCGGCCAGCGCGGTGTTGATGGCCTTCAGCTGCTTGTCCTTCTCGGCGACGCGATCCTTCAGTGCCTGGATTTCCTTCGCGGAGGCCGTGCGTGCCGACGCGGCCTGCTGCGTGGCGTTCTCGAGCTTGGTGGTCAGGTCGACGACCTGTGTTTCCGCAGCGGTCTGCGCCTTCAGGGCGGCAGCAAGTTTCTGCTCCATCCCCAGGATCGTCGACTTGGCCTGCTCGCGAGCCGTGACGACGCTGGCGTCGGCTTCGGCAACCTTCTTGAGGGCGGCATCAAGCGCGGCCTTCAGCTCTTCCTGACTGCAATTCGGGTCGAGTTTCAAAGCCTCTGCGGCAGTCCGCATCAGCATCTGCTTGCTGATCGCAAGTTCTTTCCACACTTTGAGCTGAAGTTCCAATTGCGCTTGTTCCACCATGTGTCCTGCTGTTGCGAAGGGAAGGGAAATTTCGGGGCGCGAATTGTAGTCCAGACCGGCCGTTTCGCGGCAGGTCCCGGTGAAAAAACCGCCATCCGTCTTGTTGCGCGCCCGCTGGACAGCCGCCAGGTCCGACCGAAGCGGCGGGCGCAACTACTTGTTCCGACTAAGTTTCGTCACCCTGATTCTGCGTTCGGTGTCTCGGTGTCGCTACGCCCCAGACATTCCCTGTATTGCTGCTCAGATGGCGACCGACGGCTCATGACTCAGGTTGGGTGGGCGGGAACGCCACGGAAGTGGCGGTGGTTCCCGAAAATCCCAAGGTCGGATCGCTGCAGGCTTTGCCTGGTCAGTCGGCCATCCGGGTCGAGACCGCTTCCCCTTCGCGCGGCTGCGGGTCGCGTACGAAACCCAGTGCCGCAGGAACGGCGGCCCGGTCCATCCTCACGATGGGCAGATGCAGTTCGCCAATCGCAACTTTCATTACGGTGGACTGGCCCGAGCGCAGCGCCAGGGCTTCGGTCAGCGTGTCTTCATCGATCGCGGCACCGGCTGCCGTCATTCGGTCCAGTGCCCACTCCAGGTCCGTATCGGACAGCAGCCCCGGACCGTGCTCCGTCCGAAACAGCAGCGAACCCTCTTCATCCAGATACGCCTGCGATGGATGGTCGACGTGGAGCTGCGTGTGCGTGACGAGCCGATCGCCTGCGGCGCGTAGCACGAATGGCGCGTACTCCAGCGTCATGTAACCGCGCTGCGGTCCGTTCTGGAAAAACCAGCGCCCGTACGTGTCGGCTTCGTAGTTGCGGTTGATGGTGTCGATGATCTGCGGGCGGCTGATGTTCTCGCCCCTGATCAGCCAGTGGCCGCGCCGGTCAAGGCTGAGCCAGCCGAACAGCGCGGGTACGTTCGGCCAACGCTGTATTGCCCTCAGTGCCCAGTCTTCCAAAGCAGATCCTCGTGAAATTCATGCCCCCTCCTCCGCGAAGCGGGGGAGGGTCGGGGAGGGGGGCATTGCGCATGTTCAGTCCATCGGACGCGACTCATTGCACAGCCGGCATTCCAGCATCGATCCCAGTGCTTCGCGCCGGCCTTGTCCGGTCGTGACCCAGGGGCGCACGAACCAGGGCGGATTGTGCCTGACGTGCTGGCTGTGACCGCACTCGAGATCGGCGATCCAGTGGCCCTCGTCGTCCTGGCGGAACCTGGTGATGCGGCGCTGCATGCACGGATTGTACGCCCGGCTGCATTGTCGCCTCACCGGTCGTCGCCGCGTCCTCGTGAGCGATGCCGGGCGTTGCCGCAGCTCTCATATAATCCGTGCGCAAATCGACCAAGGCGGGGGCGATGTGACGACGACCGAACCGATCATTTCCATCAACAATCTGGTCAAGACCTACGCTTCGGGTTTTCAGGCGCTCAGGGGGGTCGATCTGGAGATCCGCCGCGGTGAAATCTTTGCGCTGCTGGGGCCCAATGGGGCCGGCAAGACGACCTTGATCAACATCGTGTGCGGCATCGTCAATGCGACGTCGGGCGTCGTGCTTGCGGATGGTCATGACGTGATCCGCGACTACCGCGCGGCGCGCGCGAAGATCGGGCTGGTGCCGCAGGAACTGTCGACCGACTCGTTCGAAAAC
>CAZBKC010000396.1:0-3528 GCA_964492345.1 uncultured Steroidobacter sp.
CATGCGAAACGTGAGGAAGTCTTGAGTTTCGATCAGCTCGGAACGGATGGCCCGCCCATCGTAGGCGGTGTAGGTCGCGAGGAAGGTTCGCTTACCGTCGTCCTCGAAGGCGACAAAGCGTGCATCCTCGATGCCGTTGGACTGCGCTGCCGTGATCGGAAAGATCACCCGCTCGCTGATGTCGCGGCCTGCCGTGAACTGCACTTCCGATGGGCCGTCGCCCGGCCATTCCACCGTCGACACGATCCGTGGCGTGGCGGCGAGGCGCACCGTCGGATCGATCGTGACGCTGCCATCCTTGGTGATCGTGCCGGCTCTGAAGGTCAGCGACGAGACGTGCCCTTCTCCCACGGCTCTGAGGCTGACGATGAATCTCAGGCCGCCCTCTGGAGCCAATGATTGGTCAGGGTGAGCGACAATGCTCGGATTGAACAGCGCTGAAGCCTCGAACGAGTACTCGTTGAGAAAATAGGCTCCGACCAGCTGGCGCTGCGTCCTGCTGAACTGCGCGTGGCCGGCAAAGGCGTCCTCCATTTCATCGGCCCTGGCCTCGAAAGTCGCGATCAGGTTGAGGTGCCGCCCCTGAAAGTTCTCGAGCACGTCTGCGAGCTGACCCGCGGCCGCGTTCTCGTCGAGCGCCATGACTCGATCGACGATGTGATTGGCGCGGGCCTTCTCACTTGGAGGGAGGTCCTTCGGCTCGGTCATAGGCTTGAAAGGCCTGACAATGACGCGCGCAGGATCGGGTCGGAGGTAGAGCGCCTGCCGATTAAGAAAGGTTGCTTGCGGCAAGACGACCTCTGGAATTCGAGTTGATAGATGGCGCAACGGCGCGAGGACCTGGAACCGGAGAATTCGCGGAATGGAGGGCCGCACTCATCCGCTCGGCGTTTCGGATGTCCGAAAGGCCAAGGAGATAAGACAGGACCGACTCGCCGCCGCGGTTGTCGTTTCGGCGGTCAGGGTGAAGTCCGTCACGACAACTTCCAGTCAAGACATCCACAACAGGCTGCCAGAGGTCGTTACCGCCGAAAAACCATGCGAAGGCACAATGTGCCTCGCTCGCCCACCGGGGATCTTCGGTCAGTCGCTGCGCGGCAAGACAGGCCGCAATCGTGGCGGCGGCCTCGATTGGCTGCTGGTCGAAGCTCGTGCCGGCCGCGCGCACATCGTGGAAGCTCTCGGTGCCCACCGGCCGAAACAAGCCTGTCGGCGATTTCTGGCGTCCGACAAGCCAACCGAGGCTGCGCAGTCCGGCAGTGATATAGGTACTGGTGCCGGTCGCGCTACCGACTCTGATCAGCGCTTCGCAGAGACGAGCATTGTCGTAGGCAAGGTTCTCCTCGAACCATATCCACTCGGGCGTCTCGACGCGCTTCAGCAAAAGCAGCAGCCGGTCGGCGAGGCGTATTCGCATATCCGCGGCAAAGTCGTCGGCGGGCATTGCTGCACAGTATGCATCGAGACCGAGCAGGGCGAACGCCCATGCGCGCGGCGAGCTGAACCGTTCGACGACAGGGAGCGCCTGCGCAAAAAGCGCTGTGGCCCAGCGCCGGCGGGCTGATGACGTGTCATGCCTGGCGACCGCTCCCAGCGACCACAGCGTCCGGCCATGGCTGTCTTCGGACCCCTGTGGCTCCAACCACCGGCGATCGAAACTCATGAAGTTGCGGAACCGCTTGGTATCCGGATTGAAGGCGTGCTGCACAAACGCGGCGAAGGTCAGGACGACGTTCTCAGGAAGCTGCTCCTCGCCGAGCGTCTTGAGGGACATGGCCAGAAGCAGGCCGCGGGCGTTGTCATCGACGCAGTATCCGTGGGCGCGGTCGGGCACCGAATGGATGGCGTGCTGGAAGAGACCGGTGTCGTCGGTCATGGCGCGCAGGTGGTCGAGCGCCAAGGCCGGCGCGGGGCGAACCTCACGCGGCGCCATCAGATGGACGCGCGGTGAAGCTGATGCGACAGCGCGAATGTCGTCGAACACTGCAAGATAGCGAACGGCTGTCCGTTCCCAGGTCATCGAGCGGCTGTCGCGGTAGGCGCGATGGCGCATGGCCTGCCGGCGGGGCTCGTCATCAAGCAAGGCTGCAATGGCATCGCCGGTCGCCGCCGCGTCGCCGAAAGGCACCAGGCTGCCGCGCCCGTCGGCCAGCAACTCGACCGCGTGCCAGTAGGGCGTCGAGACGACCGCCTTGCCGAGCCCAAAACTGTAAGCAAGCGTGCCCGAGGTCATCTGAGCGGGGTTGAGATAGGGCGTCACGTAGATGTCACACATCGCGATGTATTCGAGCAGCGTGCTCCGAGCGACGAACTGGTTGTGGAAGACGACATGCGCGCCAACACCGAGCGCAGCCGCCCGGGCGACAAGGCTTTCGCGATAGGCTTCGCCCTGATCCCGAACCAGATTGGGATGAGTTGCGCCAAGAACGACGTAGATCGAATTGGCTCGGCTCGCGAGCACAGCCGGCATCGCGTCGATCATCACTTCGATGCCCTTATTGGGCGACAGAAGGCCGAAGGTCAGTAGGACGGTGCTGTTCGCAAACCCCAGGTTGGCCTTGGCACTGCCCGGCCCAACAAAAGGAAAATCAGGTATCCCGTGCGGGATCACTTCGATCTTTGGCGGCGAGACGCCATGGCCGTCGATCAGGAAAGATCTGCCCTTTTCCGCCATCACGATGACCCGTGCCGACATCTCCATGATCCGCCCCAGGACCCGGCGCTGTGCCGCGCTCGGCTCGGCAAGCACGGTGTGAAGCGTTACCGTGAACGGGACCGTCAGCCGCTCCAACAGCGCCATGATGTACTCGCCTGCCTCGCCGCCGAAGATGCCGAACTCATGCTGCAGGCAGACCGCGTCGAATCCTCCTGAATTGATGTACGCTGCTGCTGCCACGTAGTCGGAGAGTACGTCTTGCCTGACCTCACAACCAACCGATGGTGGATAACTGTAGGTGCGATCGCCGTCGGTCATCGCAACGATCGAGGTGATAACCGGCGGTATGCTCGCGGCGATCGCCTGCTGCAGATCGGTGGTGAACGTCGCGATCCCGCAGCGGCGCGGAAGCGAATTGCCGATAAGAGCGACGCGCCGCGGGCCGCTCATACGTGAACCTC
The DNA here is from genome assembly GCA_964492345.1 of uncultured Steroidobacter sp. GTDB lineage: Bacteria > Pseudomonadota > Gammaproteobacteria > Steroidobacterales > Steroidobacteraceae > Steroidobacter. The sequence goes on from CAZBKC010000396.1 coordinate 3,118, forward strand.
GTGGTGGGTCGCAGGCACTGGCGCCAGTTTGCGAGCCCTTGCTCGTTTGCTAGATCGGCCCACCGACATCTCATGAGAGCCACCGGTTTGGCGCTGCAAAAGGGCGGACACGGGCTCGCTGCCGACGTAAGCTATGAGGCCTCTTACGGCACTGGCACCCACGTGCACTTTTGCGCACTGCGCGTCGATGAAGACCGCTTCACCGCAGCCGACATGAAGGAGGTCGAACCTAACCTCTCCCTCCACCATTAGTATCCAGACCTCGCGGTCGGCCTCGACCTCCCATTCCGAGAAGGGGGGAAGATCGATTTGCTCGAGGACGAAATACGGACTCGTTGCAACCACGAGCCGTGCCGCCGACAGTCGCTCTGCCGCAGCCTGTGCTGGCGCGGCCGTCGCGGGGCCTGCGCC
>CAZBKC010000397.1:0-3522 GCA_964492345.1 uncultured Steroidobacter sp.
AATCCGAACGGTTCGCCCTTCATGGTCGGCGACAAGCAGCGCGAGTGGCTGCGCAAGGATCTGGCGAAGGTGAAGAAGTCGACACCCATCGTGGTGTTCTCGCATTCGCCGTTGCAGAAGATCTACAAGGGCTGGAATTTCTGGACCGAGGATGCCGAGCAGGTGCAGGCATTGCTCGCACCATTCGACAAGGTGACCGTGTTCTACGGCCACGTGCACCAGATCCAGTACAACCAGGTCGGCAATATCTCGTTTACCTCAGCGATGGCGACGGCCTGGCCCTGGCCGTATCCGCAGAGCTATGCGCAGGCCGAGCAGCTGCTGCCAAAGCTGACGGTGCACATGAATCGCGCCGATCCGTTCTTCGAGCGCGATGCCACTGGCTGGCAACTGATCGACATCAACTCCGGCCGTGCGCGGGCGAACTTCAATCTCTACAACAATTCCTCGCGCATCGTGGCGTTCGACGAGAAGACCGGTCAGCCGCAGGACATGGCCTATCAATCGCCGGACAAGCGCATTCCGCCGCAGACGCATTTCTGAAGAGGCTACTGGCGACTGGCTGCTGGGCTCTGGCCAGAGAAGAAGGACACGAATCATGAAGACCGCTCGTATCGCTTTGCTCTCCGTGGCGTTGGTGTTCAGCTCGGTAACGATCGCAGACGAGTTCACCGACGCCGATCTCAAGCGCTGGCAGGAACAGTTCGATGGCGTCGTGAAAGAAGGGCGTGCCCTCTGGACCGACGGCAAGCTCGGCACGAACGGTGTGGCCTGCGCCCAGTGTCATCCCAACGCCGCGAACACACATCCGGAAACGTATCCGAAGTTCCAGAAGCAGCTCGGCAAGGTCGCGAATTTCTGGGAGATGATCAACTGGTGCCTGCGCAACCCCCTGCAAGGTCAGCCGCTGGCGGCGGACGATCCGAAGATGACGGCGATGATCGCGTACGCAATATGGGAGCGGCGCGGTGTGAAGTTGGAACCAGGCAAGCACTGAGCATCCTCTGGCTAACCGCCATCCGCTAACCGCCAACCGCTTCTTTCTTACTAGCGCGAAGAAGCGGGAGTAACCGCAAAGAACGCATAGAACGCAAAGGGCCGGATGAGGAAAAAAACGGCCGCAAAACGTGCAAAAGTAAGAAGGAACTTCCCACTTTTTCGTCCCCCCTTCACCTCGCGGAACTTTTGAAGTCCCGTTCGATGCGAGCCCTCACCAGTTTGCGCAATTCCGCAGGCAGACTCGTCTCACGTTCCCGACTCAGAAGCGTGTCCCGCCGGGTCATGCCGTGCTTCGCGAGTTCTTTGGTAAACGCCCGGTCCTTGTCGCGGCCAGCCACGTACTTCGAGATGGCCAGATCGTGTACTTCCAGGCACAAACCGGTCACACCGGCCGTATTCGGGTTGCTGATTTTCACCAGGCGCTTGCGCCATCCGGTTGGCAGGGTTGCCGTGTTCTCGTCGACACCCTGAGCGTAGTAGCCATACAGTTCGTGAAAGGGTGATCCCTCTCCTATGCTGCCGTCGATGAGATCCGACAGCTGTGGGTGATGCAGCGGGAACACATCTGCCTCGGCAGAGACCAGCAAGGAAGCGGGTGCATCGGGAAACTGCCCGAGAATCGACTGGCTGCCGATGACCACGATCTCGGAGTCGTTGGCGATCGACCCTGCCGCCCGGATCAGATGCTCAAGCTCGGAACGCTGCATGGATTTGCCATCGTTCCTGGTGGCTGAGGATCCCGGCAAAGGGTGAGGACTGTCTCAGGCGCGCCGCGTTTTCACTAGGTTCCGTGATGAGCGCCGCTACGTCTTGCCAGGGCCGATTCAATATTTCGCGCCACTCTTCCAGCCACGCCGGCGCATCGGTCTTCCGGGTCGCGGTCCAGCGCTCGATATTTCTGCGGGCGATATCGAGAAGACGCGGATCGCGCTCTATCTTTCGGGCAATAACCGCATGCATGGCCAGGCTGCGAGCTTCAAGCAGCCGATGCGAGGAGTAAGTGGATTGCGCCGTGGATTCGCGTGGCACCCAGGCGACCACGGGTTTGAGCCCTGCGGCCCTGCGTCGTTGCCGCAGGCGGCGCATCCGCTCGGCAGGAGGCATTGCCGAACCGGTCGGCGGCCGGCCTCGCCTGGTTGCTTTTTTCTTCGCCATTGAATAATCGTAACTCGTTACGATTATTCAATGCAATCACAGCCACGGGGCAACAATTCCAGTTCACGCCAGCGCTTGCCGCAGATCTTCGATCAAATCGTCCGCATGCTCCAGGCCCACTGAGAGCCGCAGCAGATTCTGCGGTGTGACCGTGTGCGGGCCTTCGACGGATGCACGGTGCTCGACCAGCGACTCCACGCCGCCCAGGCTGGTGGCGCGCACGAAGTACTTCATGCGGCTCGCGACGGCGAATGCATCCTCGCGTCCGCCGCGAACGCAGAAGGACAGCATCGCGCCGAAACCGCCCTGCATCTGCTTGCGCGCGATGGCATGGCCGCGATGCGATTCCAGTCCGGGATAGAAGACCTGCTCGACGCCTTTGTGCTTATTCAGGAATTCCGCGATGCGTGCAGCATTCTCCGTCTGCGCACGCACTCGGCAGGCCAGCGTCGTGAGACTGCGCCGGATCAGCCAGCAATCGAACGGCGATGGCGTATTGCCGGCCGTGCCCTGGTAGTCGCGCAACCGCTCCGACAACGAACCCGCCTCGCGAGTGACGACGGTGCCGCCCATCACGTCGCTGTGTCCGCCGAAGTACTTCGTGCTCGAATGCATGATCAGATCGACACCGAACCGGAATGGACGCTGCCACACCGGCGTGGCGAAGGTGTTGTCGCAGCAGACGATGGCGCCGCGTCCGTGACCCAGCGCCGTGATCGCCTCGATGTCACTTAGATTGAGCATCGGGTTCGAGGGTGTTTCGATCCAGACCAGCTTTGTCGCCGGAGTGAATGCATCGCGAACCGCATTGACGTTCGTCATGTCGACGAATGTGTACTGCACGCCCATCGGACCGATGATGTCGCGCAGTTGCTTGGCGGTGCCGTGATAGGACTCGATCGGTGCGATCACATGGTCGCCGGGGCGCAGCAGACTGAAGACGGCGAGGGATGCGGCGGACCCGGAGGAATAGCAGGTGGCGTCGTGGCCTGCCTCGAGTGCCGCGATGCATTGTTCCAGCGCCTTGCGACCCGGATTGTCGGCGCGCGCGTACGAATACCCGCGCGAGAACTGACCGTCGACATCGCGTTCGAAGGTCGTGCTGAGATGAATGGCCGGTGCGACATCGCCCGCGGTCGGTTCGACTTCGCGACCGACACGGACGGAGAGGGTTTCGAGTTTCATTTCCGAGGGTTCCGCAAAAGAGACAGGGGCGGCACCCAGGGACTATAGCAATGCCCGCCCCGATCGCGTCGCGCGGCGCCTGTCAGGTATCGTTCCTCCTGTGGGGCCGGCTTCAGCCGGCCTAAGTTCAATGTCACTTACTTAACGAGTTGACGGTTGACAGTTGGCGGTTGACGGCCAGAA
>CAZBKC010000398.1:0-3516 GCA_964492345.1 uncultured Steroidobacter sp.
CGTCATCGTCGCGCACCAGGAACCGCAGACGCGCGGCGAAATCAGCCACCTCGCAACACGCGCCGAAAAGAGCGGCGACGGCTACGTCATCGACGGCCACAAGGCTGTCATTGCCCACGGCGGCGCCGCTGACGAACTGCTCGTCACGGCACGCACCAGCGGCAGGACGAACGACACCGACGGCATGTCGGTCTTCCGCGTCGATCCAAAGTCGGCCGGCGTCACTGTGAAGAGCTATCGCACGATCGACGGGCAGACTGCCGCGGATATCGAATTCAAGGGTGTGAAGGTTCCTGCGACCAGCCTCGTCGGCACCGCCGGCAAGGCATTTGCCGCGATCGAAGGCGCCTACGAAGTGACTCTCAGCGCCCTGTGCGCGGAAGCCGTCGGCATCATGAAAGCCGTGAACGCCGCGACGCTCGAGTACACGAAATCACGCAAGCAGTTCGGTCAGCCGATCGCCAAGTTCCAGGTTCTGCAGCACCGCATGGCCGACATGTTCCTGCAGAGCGAACAGGCGTTGTCGATGAGCTACCTCGCCGCGATCAAGTGCACGGACCCGGATGCCAGCGAACGCAAGCGTTCACTGTCGGCTGCCAAAGTGATCATCGGACAGGCCGGCCGCTACGTCGGCCAGCAGGCGATCCAGTTGCACGGCGGCATGGGCATGACCGACGAACTGATGGTCAGCCATCACTTCAAGCGGCTCACCGCCATCGACATCACCTTCGGCGATGCCGATTTCCATCTGGAGCAGTTTGCGGCTACACCGGCCGCCTGATCTGCGTTCAGTGGTCATCCTCGCGTAGGCGGGGATCCATCCGAATCAGAAAGATGGGTCCCCGCCTGCGCGGGGACGACTTATGCGGTGCTTACCGGGCTCTATTCCGCCGACGCTTCTTCAGGCCGAGAAACGCCACGCTTCTCCTCTTCCCGTGCGCCCGCCAGCACCCCGGGCATCGCGTAGTTGCCTTCGTGACAGGTGTATTCAAAGACGCGGTCGGACGTTGCTGTAAGTGACATCTCGCCCTGCCACCGCTGCCGGTAGTGGACGGGATCTTCCACGGTGTACTCGTAGAGGATCTGCTGCGGCGACACCCGGGTGAACCGCTCACGCACGACGGCCTGCGGCGAGAGACTGATCATCGATCGCGCATGCAGCGGATGAAAGTTGGTCGTCTCTGCGACCAGCGTGCTGCCTTCCACTGGCCGATCGAATCGCCGTGCAGGACCCCGATGCACGGATCGATGTGCCTGCCGCCGATGCGGATAATCCGTGCATAGTTGTTCATCTCTGCACGGATCAGCACGACGTCACGGGTCTGCGCGATTTCATAGTTGCCTTCGAGATTGGAATGCCCATCGCGCGTCCGCAACGCCGGAGCATCGTCAGCCGCGGCAGAACCACCGCAGATCACAGCCAGCAGAATCGTGTGCGCGAGACGCCTCATACCCCTGCCTCCAGCAAAGCAGCAGTAGTCTAGGCGGCTCTCTCCGCGTTCGTTCTATAGATGTATCAACGAGGAGGCGCAGCAATCTCTTCAGGGTTGCGGCGCATCGGCTTGCTGTGCGCGCTGCGTAACTGCTGCGGTTTCCGTCATCTGCGAATACAGCGCCTGTGCCAGCTCTGCACGCTCCTGAAGCGTGAGACTGTCATCCTTGGCGAGACTCATGAGGCGAGCCAGCTCCCGCTGCACCCGTTCCTCGGAACCGTACAGGGCTTCCGCCGCTTCCGCACCGAAGTACTGAACCCGCAACGCATGCAGCCCGTCGATCTGGTTGAGCACCTCGTCGGCCGAAGCCGGTTCGTGTCCCGGAGGGAACGTCTGACGTTGCGCCTCCTGGTAGTTCACATACTGTTCCATCAATTCACGCACGTCGCGCGCTGCCGCGGGCGGCAGCGACTGCTCCAGGTCCTGAAGTTTTCGTTCGAGTTCCTCGGGAGTGTTCAGTGCGTGCAGTTTCTCCAGCTCCAGCCGGGCCTGCTCATTGCGAATGAGATGACCCTCCGCGTCGACGCTGAATCCCTGCGACAGTTCGGCTGCGTTTCCCAAAGACGATGAAGGTGCCGGCACTGCGACAGAGTGGTACTCCACGACCCCGTCAGCGCTCGTCTGCACATCGTGTGGCGCCGGGATCGGAGGCACTGGAACGTGAGAGGCCGGCACGGCCGGCGGATCCGGTCTCAGGAGCGCGTAGCCAATGACCAGCGCAACGAGAACGACACCCCCCCGATCAGGCTCGAGCGAAAGGACTTCATCGATGTTCCCCCGGATCCTGTACGGACCTGATATATCACAGATTCCACGGGATGTTACATGCAGGTGCGTTTCAGCCCGTCTGGGTCATTGATCATCCGTACGGCTGCCTGACCTGGATCAGGGCCGCGCGCCCGGCGCGGGATCACACTCGCTGCATGACCACAAACTTCGAATTCGACGCCGAGCTGATCCGCAGATACGACCGGCCGGGCCCGCGCTACACGTCGTATCCGACGGCACCCCATTTCGGCCCTGCGTTCAACGAAAGCATGCTGCGCGAGTACATCAGGCACAGCAACGCGGAACCGATCCCGCGCCTGCTGTCGCTCTATCTGCATATTCCGTACTGCTTCAGTCCCTGCTTCTACTGCGGCTGCAATCGCATCATCACGCGCGATGTGTCCAAAGGTCGCACGTACGTCGAACGTCTGGTGCGGGAGATCGCGCTAGCCGGCGCCCTCTTCGATCGGGATCGCGAGGTGATTCAACTGCACCTGGGCGGCGGCACACCGAACTTCCTGCGTCCGCCGCAGATGCAGGAACTCATCGAAAGCATCCGGCACCATTTCCACGTCAGCGCTCGTGCGGATCGGGATTTCTCCATCGAAATCGATCCGCGGTTCATCGAACCCGGCGACATCGCCGCCTACGCGGAACTCGGCTTCAATCGCGCAAGCCTGGGAGTGCAGGATTTCGACCCCGACGTACAGCGCGCCGTCAACCGCATCCAGAGCGTCGAACAGACGCTCGCGGTCATCGATGACTGCCGCAGCAACGGCCTCCGCTCGATCAATGTCGATCTCATCTACGGTCTGCCGCAGCAGACGCTTGCCGGTTTTGCACGCACGCTCGATACGGTGCTGGCCGCCCGGCCGGATCGACTTGCGATCTACAGCTACGCGCATCTGCCCGAGATCTTCAAACCGCAGCGGCATATCGACGCCAGCGCGCTGCCGTCGGCCGAAACGAAACTTGCCCTGCTGCAACTGGCCATCGAAAAGCTTGCTACGGCCGGCTACGAATACATCGGCATGGATCATTTCGCATTGCCCCAAGATCCCCTCGCCCGTGCCCAGGCCGACGGCACATTGCAGCGGAACTTCATGGGTTACACCACGCATGCGGACTGCGATCTCGTCGGCCTCGGTGTCAGCGCGATCAGTCACATCGGCGACAGCTTCAGCCAGAACGCGCGCGATCTGTCGACCGCGCCACAACGGCAGGCGCCCGGCGTCGAGCGCCGCCTCCCAGGTCG
>CAZBKC010000399.1:0-463 GCA_964492345.1 uncultured Steroidobacter sp.
CTGCGGCGCGGGCGGCCCTGATGATCGCACCGACTTCCTCGGAAATGTCGATGGCGCGACCCGGGTCCGGGCTTCGCGCCACGGCGCCCGGATGCTGCGGAAACTGGCCCTGTTCGGACAGCGCTCGGTACAACGCGGCCGTTTCTGCGGCAGGCTCGACATCGAGTTCCTGCTTCAGCCGACCGCACAGGCGCAGCCACTCCGCACGCAGTTCATGCGCTTGGCCCTTCGCGGCGAGGATGCGGCAGAGATGGCGAAAGGCAGCTTCGCTGGTGGGGTCGAGGCCGAGCAGTTCGCGCGCATGCACCAGCGCCACCTCCCTATCGTCGCGCGCGAGGCCTGCGCAAACCAGGCGATCCAGGTTCTGCAGCGCCAGCGCGCGCAAGCGCTCCCGAGTGGACGACAGCCATGATTCGTACTCGATGCAACCCGCAAAGCTGCGACCCTCAAGCAGCGGAGCACG
>CAZBKC010000399.1:473-1755 GCA_964492345.1 uncultured Steroidobacter sp.
AGCACGATACAGGGCGGCTGCGTCGCTCCAAGACTGCTCTTGGGCGCTACGAACCGCTTCGAGAAACCGGGAGGCGTCGACGTCGACGCCCGCGCCGGCCGACCAGCGCAACAAGTCCTGATCGGCGTGCAAGCACCGATCCAATTCACCAGATCCTACGGACCGGAGCGAGTACACCGCCTGTCGCAAGCTCTGCCTGGCCGAGGTGTCCGTGAGGTCCGGCCACAACAGCGCTGCCAGCCTTGATCGCGCGTGCGCACGGTCCGATTCAACGGTCAGGTAGGCGAGCAGCGCGAAGACCTTGGCCGAGTGTGCATGGAGCATCTGGCCGCCCTGCCGGATCTCGCCGGGGCCGCGCAGTTGCACGTGAATCGGCTGCATTTGTCGGGGCGGTGACATGTCCGTGACGGGGCGTCAGTATTCTTCGCCAGTCTTTGCCACGCAACACCCGACTTGAAGGAGGCTTCCCGATGTCCACACCTCTGGCTACCGCATCGGTCAGTTGTCGCTTGTCCAACGAGAACGGTCGCGCGCTGCTGTCCATCCGCGGACAGCATGTCGTGACTGATTCGCCGCCTACCTTAGGTGGCCCGAATGAGTCGGCCAATCCGGTCGAACTGCTGCTCTCCTCGCTGGCTGGCTGCGCGGTCTTTGTGTGTGAGCGCGCGGCCCAGGAGATGGGCATCCCATTGAGGGGTGTCGCCGCCACCGTGGCGGGCGATTTCGATCCACGCGGTGTCTGTGGCGAAGCCGTGGACCCGCGCTTTCAGGCCTTCAGGGTGCGGCTCGCGCTGGATGGTGCTGACGCCGAGCAGTGTGCAGCGCTGGTCCAGGCCTTCCAGGCCCGGTGCCCTGTGTATGCCACCTTGTCCCGAGCGGCCCCGGTGGAGATTTCGCTGGCCTGAGCCTCGGTGACGCTGCCGTGACGGCCTCGTCGTCCACTGCAGTCAGCGGTCCGTGCCAGCGCCAGTTGCCTTGACTCAGCGCGTACGGTCTGCACAGGCAAGGAGAGAAGCGATGTTCGAGCTTCGATGCAGAGAGGTGGGTTTTGACTGCGCCGGCGTCGTCCGTGGCGCGACCAAGGAGGAGGTGTTGCAGCAGGCGGCAACTCATGCCAAGGCAGCGCACCAGACGGAGGTCACACCCGAGATGGCGGCCAAGGTCATGCCCCTGATTCGCGAGCAGTCGTCCGACGTGCACGATGAAGGGAATGATAGAGATGCCGTCGCCTGAATTTCCACTCAATCATCAACCAGGGAGTCGCACCATGCCCCGGTATGTG
>CAZBKC010000399.1:1765-3505 GCA_964492345.1 uncultured Steroidobacter sp.
GGTACTGCTCATCGTGGCGTGGGTGGCTGTCCTGGCGGCATGCGGCGGCGGGGGCGACGGCGCAGAAGCGCCGCCGGGTCCGGGCCTGCTTGCCGGCGATCCGGCGTCACGGGCTTCGGCCGCGCTCGCCGACATCGAGCCGGTTCCGGCCGAGGCGCAAGATGCGGACGGCAGCGCGCTGCTTACCCGCATCAACGTGGTGCTGCGGGCCGACGCCAGCGTCGCGGACGTTAACGCCGCCGGCCAGCGCGTGGGCGCGACCGCGATCACCTTCTCGACGCGGGGCTCGATCGTCCTGACGTTCGCCGTGCCGCGGCAAGGCAGCGCCGCCGCACTGGCCGCGCTGGCCGAGCGTCTCGACGGCCAGCCCGGCATCGCGTTCGCCAGCCCAGGGCGCGAGGCCGAGCCGCTCGAACTGCCCGCCAGCGGCGACGTGACGGCGAGCACCAGCGACCTCGACCACCTGCTGGCCACGCGCTTTCCCGCTGCATGGAATGTGCGGCGCGCCGCCGCGAGCGGCTGCAGCGGGCGCAAGGTGACGGTGATCGTGCCGGACTTCTTCTTCGGCACGCCGGCCAACTTCGTCGAGCAACTCGAAGGCTCGTTCAGCTTCGACCGCTTGATCCCTGAGCCGCAGGCCGGGCAGACCCCGCAGCCACATGGCTTTCGCGTGGCGGCGACGCTGGCAGCGAAGTTCGACGCGTTGCCGTCTACCGGCGCCAACCCGGCGCCCACCTGTCTGCAGCTCAGGCTGGTCAACGGCAAGGGCTTGACCCTGTTCGAACTGGTCGACCGCACCGCCGCGGCGGTGCGGCGCGAGAGCGGCCCGGTGATCATCAGCTCGTCGATTGGCTACAACCTGTTCATCTGCGGGCCCAACGGCAACGACAGCTGTACCGCGGCGGATATCGTGCCAGCGGCGCCGAGCATCCGGCAGAACCTGCGTGACCACTTTATGCAGGGCATATTGTGGGCGGCCTTTGCGATGCAGCCGGGCGTGGTTGACCGCATGCTGCTGGTGCAGGCGGCCGGCAACGACGCCGATACGCCGCTCGGCCGCATCTACGCTGGCCTGCGCAGCGCCAGGCTCGGGTCGCCGTTCGCCATCGCCACCACGCTGGGCGAGCTCGACGTTGTGGCCACGGCCCCGGCGCTGTGGGCACCGGTCGCGCCGGCCGGGGTGACGCTCGACCCGGCCGTGCCCGACCTGTCGCTCGACGCGGCCACGCTGGCCGCGTTGCGTGCGCTGCGCGACCTGCTGGTGACAAACCCGGTGACCAACCGCAACCTGCTGCTCATCGGCGCCAGTGACAACCAGCCGCGGCTCGCCGACCTGCACGCTGCTACGCTGTCGAACGACGGCGCCGCGCTGTTCGCAGTCGGCCAGGGCATCACGACGCTCGACCTGGGCGTGGTCGAGGGCACCAGCTACTCGGCGCCGCAGGTCGCCGGGCTGGCGTCATACCTGTGGCTGCTCGAGCCGTCGCTCGCGTCGCAGCCGCCGGCGGCGACAATTGCGCTGCTGCGCGCCACCACGCAGGGCAATGGGCTGCTTGGCAACGTGGTCGACGCCTATGCCGCGGTGCTGTCGCTCGACGAGCCCGCCGCGGTGACACCGGCGACCGCGCGGGTGCGACTGGCGATCCTCGACGCCGACCGCGATGGCGACGGTGATTTCGACCTGGCCGATCTGCAGGCCTTTCACCGCGCCTACGTCAATGCCGGTGCGGTGCTCGAGCC
>CAZBKC010000400.1:0-3500 GCA_964492345.1 uncultured Steroidobacter sp.
TCTGTCCATCAAGGAACTCGGACCCGACAAGGTCGAGATCGTCGTGCCGTCACTCAGTGTGCTCGCGGAACCGCCGGTCGCCGTGGTCGACAAGGTAGTGCTGAAGCGCGGCACCCGCGACGTTGCCACCGAATACCTGCAGCACCTCTACAGCCCGGAGGCGCAGGAGATCATCGCGAAAAATTTCTATCGTCCGATCGACGCGAAGGTCGCCGGGAAATATGCAAAGCAGTTCCCGAAGATCAATCTCGTGACGATTGCCGATTTCGGCGGCTGGGACAAAGCCCAGAAGACCCATTTCACGGATGGCGGGGTGTTCGATCAGATCTACGCGCCGAGCAACTAACAGTTAGCAGTATTGCTCAGTCGTCTTTGTTCTCCTCCGCCCGCTTCTTAGCCTTCATCCATTCTTCCAGCCGCTTCAGATCGAGCGGCTTGCGCTGCGGCGGAGGGGTTGTCGGCACGGTCGACGGTCCCGTCGACGGACGCAGCTTGCCACCCGTCGCCCGGGCATTGTCGTAGGGATTGAAGCCACTGCCGCTCTTCGATGGCGCCGCGATGTCGTAGGGGTTGAATCCCCCGCCCGGCATCGCAGGCCGCTGCGCCGCATCCGCCGACTTGTCGGGATCGAGCTGGGGATGCTTCGCCGTCTCGGCCAGCGACAACTCGCCGAGATCGAGCTTGCGCAGGCGGTGGGTACTGACATCGCGGGTGTAGACACCCGTCTCCAGTTGCCATTCCCAGGTGGGGTTGCCGCGCGAGTCGTAGGCGACCCGGCCCGAGCGCTTGTCACCCCCCGTCTCGCCCACCGCGGTGGGCTGCCCCGCTGGCGGCTGCTTCGGGTCTTTCGGCTCATTCATTGGACGTTTCCGGTATCGGTCTGGCCGGATTCTGGTCCGGCGTATGGAGCATTGCAATTGCAACAACGCCAGCGGGACGATCGGTGATACTCCGCCGGGAAATTGCCTGCGACTCGACAACGACCGATGAATCCACGCCGACCGCGCCCGACTTCCGACAAACCCGAACTGGCGCGCGGTTTCCTCGGCGTATTCGCCTACAGCCGCCGCGCACTCGAACTGGTCTGGACCACGAGCCGGCCGTTGAGCATCGCGCTCGGCGCACTGACGCTGCTTGCCGGTATTTTCCCAGCGGCGATCGCGTACCTGGGCGCGCTGATCGTCGACGCGGTCGTCGCTGCCATTCAAGCCACGCCGGCCGACCACGACGCACGCACGTCGCACGCGCTGATGCTGGTGCTGGCGGAAGGTGTGCTGGTCGCCGGGCTTGCCGGTGCACAGCGCGGCCTGTCGCTGTGTCAGTCGCTGCTGCGTGCGCAGCTGGGTCAGCGCGTGAACGTAATGATTCTGGAGAAGGCGCTGACGCTCGATCTGGCGCACTTCGAGAACTCCGAGTTCTACGACAAGCTGACGCGCGCGCGGCGCGAAGCGTCGAGCCGCCCGCTGTCGCTGGTGATTCGCACCTTCGGACTGGCGCAGAACGCGGTGTCGCTGCTCAGTTACGCAACGCTGCTGATTCAATTCTCCGCCTGGGCGGTCCTGGTACTGATACTCGCGGGCCTGCCCGCCTTCCTAGCCGAGGCGAAGTTTTCCGGCGCCGCGTTCCGGTTGTTCCTGTGGCGCTCGCCGGAAACACGCATGCAGACCTACCTCGAAACTCTGCTGGCACGCGAAGACCACGTGAAGGAGATCAAGCTCTTCGGCCTCGGCCCGCTGTTCCTGCAGCGCTATCGCGACATCTTTCAAAAGTTGTATCGCGAAGACCGCGATCTCACCGTCCGCCGCGACACCTGGGGTTTTTTTCTCGGGCTCATCGGCACTGCGGCCCTGTATGGCGCGTATGCGTGGATCGCGCTCACCGCCATCGCGAGAGCCATCACGCTGGGCCAGATGACCATGTACCTGATGCTGTTTCGCCAGGGACAGTCCGCGGTCTCGGCCATTCTTTCGGCCATCGGCGGGATGTACGAAGACAATCTGTATCTGTCGACGCTCTACGACTATCTGGAGACGCCCGTCGAAGCGAGCCCGGGTACGACCGTGCGCGGTCCGCGGCCCGACGACGGCATTCGCTTCGAACACGTCGGCTTCACGTACCCTGGCGCCGAAGCACCGACCCTGGTCGACGTGAACCTGCACATCCGGCCCGGCGAATCGCTGGCGCTCGTCGGCGAGAACGGTTCCGGCAAGACGACGCTGATCAAGCTGCTGACGCGGCTGTATCAACCGACCGCGGGCCGCATTCTTCTGGATGGCCAGGATCTGCGCGACTGGGACGAGGCAGCACTGCGCGACCGCATCGGCGTGATCTTCCAGGATTTCACGCGCTACCAGTTGCTGCTCGGCGAGAACATCGGCGCCGGCGACGTGCAGCATTTCGAAGACGAGGCCCGCTGGCGCGAAGCGGGCGAGAAAGGCATGGCGACGCCGATCGTCGAGAGCCTGCCGAAAGGCTATCGCACGCCGCTCGGCAAATGGTTCAACGAAGGCCGCGAACTCTCCGGCGGACAGTGGCAGAAGGTTGCGCTGTCGCGCGCCTTCATGCGTTCACGCGCCGACATTCTGGTGCTCGACGAACCCACGGCCGCGATGGACGCCGCGGCCGAAGCGACGATCTTCGAACACTTCCGCGCCCTGACCCGCGAACGCATTGCCATCCTGATTTCGCATCGCTTCTCCACCGTGCGCATGGCCGACCAGATCGTGGTGCTGCAGGAGGGTCGCATCGTCGAGCACGGCAGCCACGACGAACTGATGGGGCTCAACGGGCACTATGCGCATCTGTTCTCGCTGCAGGCGAAGGGATACAGATAGGAAGTGACGACGGTCACGGGAGTGACGAAAGTGACGAAGGTCAGAGCGTCACTTCTGCTCCGCACTTCGGACAGACCGCTGCCAGATATTTCGAATGTGTTGTCGGCATGTGATGACCCGCGCGTGACCGTCGCGCGGTGTGCGCGACACGCCGGTTTTATGCCGATTGTTCTTGACCGCAGTGTGATGGCCAGATGACAGAATGATTGCAGGCCGGCAGAGCATCGACCTGACGTTGCGGCTCTCCGCAAGATGCGCTATTCCCAGGTTGTCCTGCGGACCGGACCGTCACCCATTTTTGTCCGGCTTGCGACCGAATCGTCACCGGCCCGCTGCTACCCTGCATGCGCCCTGAGCCTGCGGCGCTTTCCTGCCGCTTCCGCTGGAACTGCCAGCGGCTCCGCATCGTTTCTGATCGCTACGCCGCGACGGATCTGCGGCGATCGACATGAGGAATTGCCTATGCGCTGCTGGTTGTTCTTTCATCGCGAACTTGCACCCGATGTTCCCGAAGCGGCCGAAGTGCAGCGCTTCCAGCAGGCGGCCGCGTGCGCGGGCATCGACCTGAAAGTGCTGCAGCCGCGCGACTTCGACCTGGTGGTGGACTCGGCGGACAACTGGTCCGCGATCTACGAGGGCAAGGCGCTGCCCAAGCCCGACCTGATC
>CAZBKC010000401.1:0-3499 GCA_964492345.1 uncultured Steroidobacter sp.
GAATCAGCCGCTGGTCGCTGCGGACATTGCCGCGCAGATCGAGCAGGGCGAGCACCGTATCGCCGGCGTGATGGTGGAAAGTCACCTCGTCGCCGGACGCCAGGATCTGAAGCCGGGCACGCCGCTCGTGTACGGACAGAGCATCACCGACGGCTGCATCGACTGGGAATCGTCGGTGCAGGTGCTCGAAGTGCTGGCAGAGGCAGTCGAACGCCGTCGTCGAGGTGCGTTGCCGGTTGCTGCCACAGGTTGATGGCCGCTTCCACCGCATCCGACGATGCGATCAATGGCGCCGTGGTGTGAACTTCCAGAGTGAATTCTCCACGTCGGAGCTAAGGTAGATCGCCTTGTCGATGCCGATGGCGAGACCGACCGACGCCGTGGGGTTGTCGGTGCCACCTACCGGCAGTCCCGTGACCACGATCTCGCGGGTTCCTTTCGCCGGGTCGATATGAATCAGGCGGCGTTCGTCCAGCTCGACTGTGAAGAGTGACCCGTCATCACTCATCGCGAGCGTGCGGGGATTCTTCAGGCCACTCGCAATGCTGGAAGCGGCGCCTGTCTCCAGGCTCAGTTGCGACACTTCGCCGCGGGCTGCATCGAGCACGTACACATGGTTGGGACGCGTGCGGTCGATCGCCATGCCGCTCGCGGTCTGCAGGCCGCTGGCGATACGGCGCCCGGTCGTCTGGCCCGGCTGCAGGCGGACCAATGTGCCGTCGCCGAAGAGCACGAGCAGATCGCCGCCGGACAGTTCGAGCGCGAAACGTACGCCGCGCAGATGCCACGAAGCCAGCGGCTGGTTCCCGCCGTGTGCATATTTCTGCACCAGTCCTTCGCTGTGAACCAGCACGACGCCCTGCGGCGTGCTGCTGACAGCGACCGGGTACTCGATCGGCGTGCCCCGCGCATGTGAGCGTGCAATGTCCGTCACCCGTCCCGTGCGGCCATCGACGCTGCGAAACGCGAAGACGTCGGCCACGTACACCGTATCTGCGATCGTCGCAATCGACAGCGGAATGGCGAGTGCGCCCTTCGTCACCTGCCGTGCCTTGCCGGTCGCCGGATCGACTTCCTGGATGCCGTTGTCGGCCATGTTGGAGACGAAGATGCGGTCGCGCGAATCGATGGCGAGGTTGTCGAGCGAAGTATCCAGCGTTGCCACGAGCGTCTTCGCGCCTGTCTTGATGTCCACGCGGATCAGTTCGCCGACTGCGGTGTCCAGGACGTACAGGTTCCATTGCGAATCGAAATTGGCGGCTGCCGGTGTCTGAAAGCCCGAGGCGACGACGTGGATCGAACCGTTGTCGGGATCAATGCGCACCACCTGTTGCTTGAACCAGAGCGGGCCGTAAAGCATTCCATCCGGACCGATGTCGAACCCGTTGAAGCCGCCCGGATCCTTCACGATGCTGCGCGGCGGCTTGATGCCGGCCGGGTCGATCTCCCACACACCGTCGCCCCCGAAGACCTGGCCCACGAACAGACGATCGTCGCTGCGACGCACGTTGATGGAGTTGACGCTCGGAATGCTGGCGATCTGGCGTACCGGCCCGTCGCCGTTACGTGCATAGACCACGCCCGCCTGGATGGCGGTCCAGACCATGGTGCCGTCGTCGAGAAACACGAGATCGTCGGCCATGCCCTGGGGCGGATCGACCACGGTGTCGACCTTGCCCGTGGTCGTATCGACGCGGTACACGCGCTGACCCACGACGCTGCCGGCGTACAGAACGTCGTTGCGATCGAACGCGAGGCCGTGAACGCCGTGAAAAGGCGAGCCGGCAACGAGTTGTTCCACTGTGTGAGATTCGCTGACCGGCGCGGCGTCTGCGCAGAACGCCCAGGCGAGTGCGACGACCAGAGTGGCGACCCGATGTGCACGATGCATCGATGAACCCCCGAGTGACTGAGCCGGAGCATGGTTGAGGCACACGCACGCTGCAACAGCGCTCACGTCCCGCGACCCCCCGGCGAGGTTCCCGATGACAGCTCTTTCAGCCGGTGGCGTAGAAGAACTGCTCGCGTACGATCCTGTCGTCGACGACTTCGTAAACACACAACTCGCTCATGGCACGCCGTCCGCCTTCCTTGTAAGTGGCGTCCAGGTCCATCCGCACGGTGAAAAACGAACCCGCGATCAGCGGGTCGCTGCAGGTGACGCTGTGAACCGCAGTCAGGGACTCATCGAACCTGCGGCCCTTCTCGCGGATCGCATCCATTCCCTCGACCGTGCCGAGATCGCCGGTCATTCCTTCCATTTCGATGCTGCGCGCGGTCGGCGCGAACAGTTCGTCCTGCGCAACATTGAACTTTCGTTCGCGGCAGAGCGCTACCAGGCGACGGGCGACGGATTCGGTGCTCATGTTTGCTCCTTGCGACGGTTGCGACCAACGAGATCGGAGCGTGCGCCTGATTGATGACAGCCCACGTCACCTTTGAAAGGAATTTTTTCGTGACCCTGTCGGATTACCGGCTGCTGCACAGTCCTTGCTGTCGAACAGCCAGACAATCGCGGAGGTGTCACATGAGTGCAATTGCCAGCGAAACCCAGCCAGGGCAGGCGCAAGTATTTGGCGGTGTGGTCCCGTATCTGACGGTCGGAGGGGCCAGCGCCGCAGCGGATTTCTATACGAAGGCTTTCAATGCAAAGGAAGCGGCACGCTATCCGGTCGACGAGAAGGGCCGCACGATGCACATTCATCTGTACATCAACGGGTCGTCGGTGATGCTGAGCGATGCCTGCCCCGAGCATGGACACCCGCTGCAGCCGCCTCAGAGTTTCAATCTGACGTTGCAGGTCAGCGATATCGATGCCTGGTGGAATCGCGCCGTCGCCGCGGGTGCAACCATCGTGCTGCCGCTCCAGGAAATGTTCTGGGGCAGTCGTTACGGACAACTGCTCGACCCTTACGGCGTCATGTGGTCGATGAACGAAAAGCCACGCTGAGTTGCCTGAGCCACCGCCGACCATCGGCGTGCCTCTCCCTGGCATCGGGGAACGCTGCTGCACCAATCAATGCCGGCGCGCGCTGTGAAAAAAAGGCGACCACATCGAGGATGCGGTCGCCCTGTCAGCCGGCATGTCCGACCCGGCATGCCGTCTTCGACAGCCGATGCGGTCACTGCCAGTATGGCTTGGCCTTGTAGTACGCGTAAGTCCTGTCGCGATAGGCGAGGCCGTCGTTCCTGGTCAGCTCATCGATCGAATCGGCCGGCGCAGCCTTGAGCTGATCCTTGCTCAGATTCACGATGTAGCTGTTCTCGTCCTTGTCGTAGTCCAGCGTGCTCCAGGGCACGGGATGGTATTTCTCACCCATGCCGAGCACACCGCCGAAGCCGATGATGGCGAACATGATCTGATTCGACTGCTTGTCCAGCACGATGTCCTCGACCTGGCCGAGCTTCTCGCCCTGGCCGTCCTTGACGTTGGTGCCGATGACTTTCTTCGCGCGAATCGCGGACGTGTGACCAGTCTGCGTAGGCATGAGTCTCTCCT
>CAZBKC010000402.1:0-3498 GCA_964492345.1 uncultured Steroidobacter sp.
CCGCGGATGCCGTGAAGCGGCTCGAAGCCATCGAGTCGCTGGAGGATCTCGGCGCGGGCTTCACGCTTGCGACGCACGACCTGGAGATTCGTGGTGCCGGCGAATTGCTCGGTGAGGAACAGACGGGACAGATCCAGGAGATCGGCTACGCGCTGTACATGGAGATGCTGGAGCGCGCAGTCACTGCCCTGAAGTCGGGGAAGGTGCCCGATCTGGAGGGCACCCTTCATCAGGGTCCCGAAGTCGATCTGCATCTGCCCGCACTGCTGCCGGACGACTATCTGCCCGACGTGCATCTGCGGCTGGTGCTCTACAAGCGCATCGCAGCGGCGCCGACGAACGACGAACTGCGCGAACTGCAGGTGGAAATGATCGACCGCTTCGGCCTGCTGTCCCCGCCGGCAAAAAACCTGTTCCGGCTCGCACAGATCAAGTTCGCGGCGAAGACGCTCGGCCTGCGCAAGATCGACATCGGTCCTGGCGGCGGCTCGGTCACGTTCGAGAAGGACACCGTGGTCGATCCCGGCACACTGATTCGCTACGTCCAGCAAAACGCCCGCACTCATCGGCTCGAAGGCGGCGTGAAACTGCGTTTCACGCTGAAGCTGGACACCGACGAACGCCGCTTCGAGGCGGCAGAGCAGCTCGTCGAGGCGCTCGGCAAGAAGCCTCCGCCGGTTGCTGAGACCAAGAAGAGGAAATGAGATTTCACACAGAGAACACAGAGGTTCGGAAGAAAGACACAAGAAATCTCCACGGGGGCACAGGGAGCACGGGGAATGAAATTCTTCTTTCCGAAACCCCGTGCCCCCGTGTCCCCCCTGGAGATTTCCTTCTCTTTTCGGACTCTGTGTTCTCTGTGCTCTGTGTGAAATCCCGGCTCCGGGCCCAGCTTGCTACACTCCTGCGCATGAACAGAACGACAATCGCAAAATCCGCGGCGACCGCGGTCCTGGCGCTCATCATCGGTTCCGCGAGCGCACAGCAGGCGGGGCTGCAGTCGTATGACGTCGAGCTGGTGATCTTCCGGAACCTGTCGTCGAACGCGAGCAGCGAGGACTGGTCGCGGGAATTGGGCGCGACCTCGCAGAGTTCTGCGCTGGGAGATGAGGAGGAATCGAGTGGTGCGGCCATTGTGAGCGCACCCGTCGCAACGGCAACGGAAACCTTTCCCGATCTGCCCACGGGCAGGATGGAACTCGGCGCCATCGCCGACCAGCTCAAGCGCAGCCGCGGCTATCAGAGGCTGGCTCACTTCGGCTGGACGCAGCCGGGCTTTCCGCGAACGGAAGCACACTACATGTCGATCGATTCGAAGGCCGAGGCAGGAACGGGACTCACGGGCCGGGTCGCGTTGTCGCGCGGCCGCTATCTGCATCTGACGCTGGATCTCGTGCTGGAGCCTGAGGGTTCCGGCGAACGCTATGTGCTGCGGCAGACGCGCAGGATGCGCAGCAACGAACGGCATTACATCGATCACCCGAAGTTCGGGGTGATTGCGCTGATAAGGCAGAGTCAGTGACGGCGGTCACGACAGTCACGGCGGTGACGACGGTGGAAAAACCTTCGTTACTGTCGTCACCGTCGTAACCGGCGTCACCCTTGCTTACTCTTCCCTGCTCACCACCCGATTCCTGCCGAGTTCCTTGGCATCCTTCAGCGCCTGGAGCGCCGATGCGTAGATGCGGGCCGGCGGCGCGTCATGCGAGGGCACCAGCGAGACGACACCGGCGCTGACCGTCACGTAGCGCGAGATCGATGATCGCGGATGATGGATCGCGAGATCGCGCACCCTCGCAAGCACGGCTTCGGCCAGCTTCGATGCCTGCACGAGATCGAGGCCGGTCGTCAGCGCCGCGATCTGGTCTTCGTCGAACCGACCGCAGATGTCGCTGGCGCGGCGGAAACAGCCGCCCACGACTCGCGCGATGCGGCGGAACGACTGGTCCGAGCCCTGCCGACCGAACACGTCGCGATACTGCGAATAGTGATCGAGGTCGAACACGAGGAAGCTCAGACGGCGCGATTCGCGCTGGGCGAGCCCCCAGTCGCGCTTGATCAGTTCTTCGAAATACGGCCGCCGCAACAGGCCGGTGAGCTTGTCGTCACGCAGATAGGCGAGCATCGTTTGTGTATTCATTGTCGGATCCCGCGGTTCCGGGCGCAGGTCCGGGCGGTTGCCGCTCTCGCGATGGAAGCTCGCGTAATGCGTGATCTGTCCTTCCGGATTGCGCAACGGTGCCAGCATGATCTCGTTCATGAACTGGGTCCCGTCGCTGCGGTAGTTGCGGACGGTGGCCCGACAGGACGTGCCGTCGCGAAGGGCCTGGCGGATGCGGGCGAGACCTTCCTGGTCGTGGTCGTCGGCCTGAAGGAAGCGCAGATTGCGACCGAGCATCGAGTCGGCGGTATAGCCGGTAAGCTGCTCCATGGCGGCGTTGACGTAGACGATGTGCCAGTGACCGGACGCCGCTTCACACAGCGCTACCGCCTCCGGCGAGGACTCCACCATCGTTCTGAACAGATTCGGATCTACCGTACTCATCGTCACCGTCACCGCAGGACCGTCCTTCGAGGACGTCAGGGAACGTCTGATCTGTCTTGTCATTCCCGCCTGCGCGGAAGTGACAGGTCATTCAGAGTCGCCCTATGCGTCCAGACGCAATTCCGGTCGCTCCATACTGCCTTTGATCGCCTGCTCGCAGCTTCGCCAGTCAGCGGATCCGCGCAAGGCGATCCGGTCCGTACCCAGCCTGCCGTGCAAGCGCGCCAATCGAATATGGCTCAGAGGATCTCCGCTTCCCCGCAAAGATTCGATGACTTGCAGCACACCTTGGCGATTGTTGCAAATCGGAACGATGTCGCAGCCGGCCGCCAGCGCGGCGCGGACGCGCTCGGGCATGTCGCCGACGACACCTGCGCCCGCCATTGATAGGTCATCGGAGAAGATCGCCCCGCTGAAACGGAGCCTGCCGCGCAGTTCGTCCTGCAGCCACTTGCGGGAAAACCCTGCCGGCAGGGGATCCACATCGGCAAAGACCACGTGCGCCGCCATGATCGAGGCCAGGCCGTTGTCGATCAGTCGCTGGTAGGGATAGATGTCGTCGTCCATGTCGGCGAGCGGCCGGCGGTCCACCGGCATGGCCACATGGGAGTCCGGCACGACGGCGCCATGCCCCGGAAAATGCTTTGCCGTCGCGGACATACCTGCATCGCGCATCCCGCTGGCGAAGGCGATGGCCAGCTCCGCCACGACCCGGGGATCGCGGTGAAACGCCCGGTCTCCGATGACCGAGCTGACGCCGTAGTCGAGATCCACGCAGGGCGCGAAGCTCATGTCGATCCCGACCGCCAGCAGCTCGGCGGCCAGCAACCAGCCGCACTGCCGGGCAAGGCGCCGGCCTTCAGCGGGGTCGATGTCGTACTGCCGGCCGATGGTCCGCATGGGCGGGTCCAGCGTTTCCGCCGGGACTTCACCGTCCTGCCGCCCATGCGGAC
>CAZBKC010000403.1:0-3496 GCA_964492345.1 uncultured Steroidobacter sp.
GAATCGGCAGCGTCGGCACCAGCCCCGACCATTCGATGGCATTGGTGCGCAGCGCAATCTTCCATTCGCCGTCCCGCCGTTCCAGCCGGTCGATGTAGCGGCCACCGGCAATCCAGTTGGAGTCGTCGCGGTTGCGACCGACGAAAAGATAGTAGGTCTCGGTGTGCGCGACATCGCCTTCGATGTCGCAGGTATGGTTCAGCAGGTTGTGATGCGTGGCGTGCTGTCCCTGTTCGTGCAGCTTCGACGCCCAGTCATACAACTCGACCGGCCCGCCGACGAACGGCCCCGCCGCGATCACCGCGTCGTGATGAAAGGCCGACAGGAACACCTCGCGATCGAACCGGTCCATGCCACGACTGAACCGGATCAGGCAGTCGAGGATGTCCTGGCGATCGAGCAGCGTCTGAAGTCTGGTTTGCTGTGCGGGGGCATCACTGGTCATGGATTCCTCGACTCCAACGTGGGCGGAGAAACGGAACGGGACAGGAGAGCCGCAAAAGACCGCATAAAAGAACGAGAATTCATTGTCTGCGGATAGAACAGCATCGCCTTCTTTCTTTTATGCGGTCTTTCGCGGCCTCTCCTCCGTTCTTCGCAGTCACACCGGCACCCAGATCGGCGCACCGCGCTGTGCGCGCAACGACGGGATGACCTTGCCGTCGATGTCGGTGACGCCATAGTCCTGCGCGACTTCGGCGGTGATGAAGGTGCCGCCCGAGCGCTGCATCAGATTCGGGTCGTTCATCAGCGCCGTGATGACGCGTCCGGGAAATTCGGGCGAACAGCCGATGGAAGGATTGGTCACGACCTGCTGCTTCATGGCGGGATTGCGTGCCAGGTTGCGTTCGGCACGCTCGGTGAACGTGAGCCCCTGCCACAGCGACAGCGATGCGACGCCGTGCGGCTTCAGTTCGATGGCCATGTCGCGCGCCATCCGATCGACGGCGGACTTGCAGGTGCCGAAGACAACCCCGTACGTATACGTGACACCGACATAGCCCGAGATCGCGACGATGAGACCCGACTTCTGCGGCACCATCAGGTGAGCCGCATGCCACGCGGCCACGAAATTCGAGCGCACGCCGACATCGACCATTTCCCAGTTCGAGAGCGGCTTTTCCCAGAAGGGTTTCGGCTCGGTGAGGTCCTCCGGCAGCGAGAAGGCGTTGTTGACCAGCAGGTCGAGCCTGCCCTGCTCGCGTTTGACCTGCTCGAAGAGCGCCGCGACCTGATCGTCCTGTGCGTGGTCGACCTGGACCGCAATGCCTTTGCCGCCGCGCCGATCCACCTCGGCAGCGGTTTCACCCACCGTCCCCGGAAGCGGATAGGAGCCTGGCGTGACCGTGCGTCCGGTGACGTAGACCGTAGCTCCCTCGCTGGCGAGCGCCAGCGCAATCCCTTTGCCGATTCCGCGACTGGCCCCCGTGACCACCGCGACTTTGCCTGTAAGCGTGCCCACGCGGACCCCTCGCTGCTCGAAGCCGAAAAGACTTTTCCAATCTCTCAGAGGGCATGGTGTCGGCGCTTGACAGCTGCCGACACCGGCTCGTCACGCCGCCTGGCGCAATCCGCGCGCCCGCAGCTCGCTGGGACAGGCCGAGAACCAGCGGATACAGCTTCTGGTCAGCACGGACTGTTCGGCATACCCCAGCTTGTCGGCGATGAACGTCAACGCATGATCGGTTTCGAGCAGGTAGCGCAGGGCGACGTCGCGGCGTACGTCGTCCTTGATGCCTTCGAACGATCGTCCCTCTGCCTTGAGGCGACGATGCAATGTGCGCGGATGCATCCCCAGCTCGCTGCAAATGCGTTCGTTGCTGCAGTCCTCCGTCTCGATCCATCTCACGATCAGCGCCCGCACCTGCGCATGCATCGGTGCGACAAGGTTGAATCGTTGCTCGATGAGCGACGTCGCGGACGCGTAGAGCTGCGCGTTGGGAGCCACGACGGGGCAATGCAGATCGCGTGCGGAGAAGATGACGCCATCCCCGGCCTGCTCGAAGCGCACCGTGCATCCGAAGTACGAACGATACGCGCTGCGCGAGGAGAGCGGCTGATGACGGAAGTGCACTTCGCGCACCCGCGCCTGCCCGCCGGTGATCTCCAGGGCGTTGAGATGCCCGAGCAGCAACGCCTGTTCGATGACCTGTCTGCGGTGCGGCAGTCCATCGACCAGGATTTCGTGGCCCACGAACAGTATCTGCTGCACGGGATCGTGTGACAGGTGCATGGCCGCAGCGAGGCTGTGCACGACGAAATGATCTGCGACGTAGGCAATCGCATCGCCCAGCGTCCGCGAGTTCCGCATCGCCACACCCATCTGACCGCAGACCCTGCCGCCCTGCCTGAGTGCGAGACGCAAGCCGAGATCGGAACACCGCAGTTCGTTCGCGGCATGTTCGAGCAGGCGAACCCACGAGCGGTAGCTGAGCCCCGATTCGGCATTCCAGCGTGCTTCCGGCGCGATCCCCACCGCTTGCATCAGAGCCACCGGGTTGCCGCCCAGGTCCCTGACGAGTTCGGGAAAGTGACGCAGCAGATTGGCGTGCACGAGGTCGAAGCCTTCGTCGCCCGCATTGCGTTGCACAACCTTTGTCAGATTTCCTGCCTGCATGGTTGCGGAAAATGCCGTTCCCGGACGTCGACTGCAAGCTCTCTTACGTATTTCCAGCCGGACACGCGGCTGCTGCCAGTCGTGCGACGCCATCGTTGCTGTCGTGAAAAGAAGAATTGCCTCTGCGGGCGGCGTTCGTAAGCCAATCTTCGCTTGCGGCGCCGGCTTTTTTCGCGAGACTTGAACCTCACGCTCGGATGACGGAGGTAGTGGCCGTGGGACGACTCGAAGGCAAGATTGCGGTGATCACGGGCGCGGGCTCGGGCATGGGCAAATCCATGGCGGAGATCTTCGCCCGCGAAGGCGCGAAGGTCGTTTGTGCCGATCGCAGCGGCAAGGAAGCTGAAGTCGCCGCCAGCATCGGCAAGGCGGCCGTCGCCGTGCATGTCGATGTCAGCGTGAGCGAACAGGTGCAGCACATGATCGACACTGCCGAAAAAACCTTCGGCCGGCTCGACGTGCTGTGCAACAACGCGGGCTTCGGCGGTCCGATGATGCCGTTGCACGAACAGACCGAGGAAAACTTCGACACCGTCCATGCCGTCAATCTCAAAGGCGTCTTTTACGGCATGAAGTACGGCATCATCGCCATGCTGCGCGGAGGTGGCGGTTCGATCGTGAATACGGCATCGGCGGTCGGACTGGTCGGCTGGAAGCATCACAGCGTCTACGGCGCGGCCAAGGGCGGCGTCATCCAGATGACCAAGTGCGCCGCGCTCGATTATGCGGACAAGAAGATCCGCGCCAACTGCATCTGCCCCGGCTACACCTGGACCGGCCTCGTCAAGCAATCCCAGGTGCATCCGGTACCGCCGCCCGATACACCGTCGCCGCCGGGCGTGCCGATGGGACGCTGGGGTCTCGCCAGCGAACTCGCCA
>CAZBKC010000404.1:0-3484 GCA_964492345.1 uncultured Steroidobacter sp.
CCTGAAGGCGAACGAGCCGGTGTGGTACGCGCCGGATCAGAGCTATCGCAAGAAAGGCGCGCAGATGGTGCCGTTCTTCGGCATCCCCGCCGCGACCAATACGGCCACATCGCGATTGGCACGCATGACAGGCGCCGCCGTGCTGCCCTACTTTCCCGAGCGCCTGCCGGGATCGCAGGGCTATCGCATGACCATCCATCCGATGCTGGAAGACTTTCCCAGCGACGATCCCGTGGTCGATGCGGAACGCTTCAACAAGGCGATCGAAGTCCAGGTGCGGACGGTCGCGGCGCAGTACCTTTGGATCCATCGACGCTTCAAGGGACTGACGGCGGAGTATCCGGATTACTACGGGAGGAAGGGGGGTAGGGGGTAGGGGGTGGTCAGAGTCGGTCGGAATCTCTCTGCCGATCCCCTGTTCACTATCCCCTGTTCACTATCCCCTGTTCACTACCCCCTACCCCCTACCCCCTACCCCCTTCTTCCCCATATCCCCCCATCAACGCCTCCCAGCAACCGGCATCGAATGCGATACCGCGTTGCGCGCTCACTTTATCGAGAGAGCGCCTGAGTCGCGCCAGCACACGTTCCTCCCATGTTCCACGGCTGCGTATACGACCGCGATCGAAATCGAGCAGATACACGACGCCGTCGCTGCCCAGCAGAACGTTGTGTGCATTCAGATCGGCGTGCTGTACGCCCTGCGCATGGAACTGCGCGATGGTCCGGCCCACGGCCTGCCAGCGATCCTCGCTGAGTGGCGTCGCCATCGCCTGCGCCAGCGTCGTCGATGGCGGCAGCTCCGCGGTGATGATGTCCGCCTCGTAGGTCAGTCCGCGACGCCGATAGGCCGCGGCAATCGGCGCCGGCACCGGCAACCCGCGGCGTTGCAGTTCCGCAAGCAGCCGCCATTCGGCGAAGGAGCGCGTGCGCGCTTCACCAGTCCACAGGTAGCGATCCTTCAACAGCTTCGCGACCAGGCCGCCGCGGCGATAGTGCCGCCACACCCAGCGGCCGGTGTCCGTCTGCAGGAAGGACACGGCTCCGCGGCCGCCGGCAACATCGGTGAGCGCGCCGCGCTGCGCCCAGTACGAGCGGGTGAACCATTGCGGCTGCGCCTTACGAATCAGCGCAGCGTCGTATAGGATGCCGCCGCCGACGCTGGCGTCGATCCGCTCGTGGATCACGTCCATCGCGGAAGAACTCGGGGCTCGGGACTCGCGGCTCGGGTAAGAACCAGAAATGACATGTTGTACGCAACTCTCACGGCCAGATCGGCGCTGCTTGTGATGCACGCGAGATTATCCCGAATCACTCTCCCATTGCTTTATCTGGCTCGCGCCTCGAGCCTCGCGCCTCGCGCCCCGCTCTGATGTCCGCCGATTTCACGACCGCTCCCCGTTCCGTCTGCATCCTGCGTCTGTCCGCGATCGGCGATACGTGCCACGTGCTTGCAGTCATCCGCACGCTGCAGCGGGCCTGGCCCGAAACGCGCTTCACCTGGGTCATCGGGCGTGTCGAGGCGAAGCTGCTCGGTCACATTCCCGACATCGAATTCATTCCCGTCGACAAAGGCAGCAAGCTCAAGTCGTATCGCGCCCTGCGCGCCGCGATGCGCGGCCGCCGGTTCGATGTCCTGATGCACATGCAACTCGCGCTGCGGGCCAGCCTGCTGTCGACCGTCATTCCGGCGAAGATCAAACTCGGCTTCGACCGGCGTCGCGCGCGCGAACTGCAGTGGCTGTTCACCACCAACCGCATCCGGCCCGCCGCGAACCAGCATGTGATGGATTCGCTGTTCGGCTTCGCCGAGAAATTCCAGGTCTACGAGAAGCTGCTGCGCTGGGACATCCCGATTCCCGCAGCGGCGCACGAGTACGCACGCAAACTGATCCCCGACGGCGTACAGACCCTGGTCATCAGCCCGTGCTCGAGTCATACGCTGCGCAACTGGCGCGCGGAATACTACGCTCAGGTCGCCGACTACGCCTCCGCATCGCTGGGCCTGCAGGTCGTCCTGTGTGGCGGTCGCAGCGAACTGGAACGGCAGGTGGGCCAGCAGATCGAGGCGCAGATGAAGCAGGCCTGCGTGAACGCCATCGGCAAGGACACGCTGCTGGAATTCCTCGCCACGCTGGAACGCGCCACGGTACTGCTCAGTCCCGATTCCGGCCCTGCGCACATGGCAACGACCGTGGGCACGCCCGTCATCGGTTTGTACGCCGCGACCAATCCCGCACGCAGTGGACCGTATCTCAGCCGCCAGTGGTGCGTCGACAAGTACGACCTTGCCGCCCGCCGCCTGCTCGGCAAGCCCGCAGCAGACCTGCCATGGACGACGAAAATAGAGAAGCCCGGCGTCATGGACCTGATCACGCCGGACGAGGTCAACAGGAAACTCCACGCGGTGCTGCTGGGGCTGCAGCGGCGGCGCTGAGGCTGCCCCTCCCTGACCTCCCCGCGGGAAGATCAAGCTACGGCAGGAACGGATTCACAACGCGTAACCGATCATCGAAGACCTGGCCGTGCTGCAGGTCTTCTGAGTAGAGCGTAT
Source organism: uncultured Steroidobacter sp. (assembly GCA_964492345.1). GTDB lineage: Bacteria > Pseudomonadota > Gammaproteobacteria > Steroidobacterales > Steroidobacteraceae > Steroidobacter. The sequence continues at coordinate 2,555 of CAZBKC010000404.1, forward strand.
CGCAATCGGCGAGCAGAGCCGATGCTACGACGAGCGCATCCCAGTGAGACAGCTGGTAGCGAATCGCAAGCATTGCGGCCCGCTCGAGGGTGGCACTGTCGAGCGGCAAAACGCCCGTGCGCTCCATGACGGCCTTGCCAAAGGCATACGCCTGCTCGCGCGAAAAGGACAACTTGCGCAAGCAGACGCTCACGCACTCGCTGATGACTTGAACACTGAGAACGGGATGCGTCGCGACGATGGCTCGAGCGATGTCCTGTTTGCGAGCGTCGTGGCCGATCGTGTAGAGGATGATGTTCGTGTCAGCGAAGGGCTTTGCGGTCATACAGCTCGTCGCGATTGAAAGGGCCTTGGTAGACCGCGCCGAAGCGGTCGAACACGCTCATGTCCTGTTGCGACGAACTTGCCTGTGCACGCCGGGCCTTCAGGATGGCGACAAAATCCAGCACCTCTCGGGCGTCGGGCTCGGGCAGCGTTCGGACTTCATCGTAGATGCGTTCGGCGGTGCTCATGGTCGGAATCTCAATCTGACGCCACAAGTATACCCCTCTGCAATGGAGATTGAACGGCACAGCGGATGTTGACCAGCCGGGCGTAAGCGTCCGGGGAAAGATTCCGTCCGGCGCATACAAGGGGGGCGACGCCCGCCGGACTATCTGTCCCCGCCCGGCTCAGAGAACAGATCCGGCCATTGGAGCCGGAGCAGCATGAATCGCTTCAAGGCCCCCGTCACTGTTTCTCCGGCTTCTCGATCAGCGGCCTGATCAGATCGAGCGGCAGCGGGAAGACGATCGTCGATGATCGATCGTTGGCGATGTCCGTGAGGGTCTGCAGATAGCGTAGCTGCATCGCGCGCGAGTCGGCACCCAGCGCCTGCGCCGCTTCGACGAGCATCGCGGCGGCCTGCTTCTCGCCTTCCGCATGAATGAC
>CAZBKC010000405.1:0-3464 GCA_964492345.1 uncultured Steroidobacter sp.
CGGCAAGGGCATGCAGTTGTCGATCTACGACCCGGAAGTGCATCTGGCGCAGCTGTTGGGCGCCAATCGGCGCTACATCGAGATGCACCTGCCGCATATCGGGCAATTGCTCAAGCCCGAACTGCAGACCGTGATCGAGACCTCCGAACTGCTGGTGGTCGGACTGGCAGACCCGTGCGTCGCCGAGGCGCTGGTTCGACACACCCGCCCCGATCATGTGATCCTCGACCTGGTCAACCTGCCGAACCGGTCGGAGCTTTGTGGCGCGGTGCAAGGCCTCAGTTGGTGATCAGCCGCCCGGATCCAGGGTCGCGCGGCTGCCGGGCTTGCCTCTGGATCGGCGTCCTGGTCATCGTATTGTCGATGTTGAGTCTGGCGCCCTATCTGAGCAGTTCGACCGAAGTGGTTCGCATGCGCAATGCGCTGCTCATCGTCGACGGTCCGGCGACCGACTTCGACTGGAGCCCGGCGACAAGGCCCGCTGGCTTCGCGCTCGACTCGGCGCCCCCGGACCCGATGTTCGTCGCGGCCGTGCGCCGGCTGCAGCTGGACACCTTGCCCGATGATTGGGCGCGCGCGGTGGCCATCAGCCGGCACCTGCTCACGGGCAGCCAGACCTTGAGTGGCGGCGCGATCCAATCGGATCTGAGGTCCACCTATCGCCGAATCATCGAACACGGTGACGGCTATTGCGCCGACTTCGTGCGTGCCTTCAGTGCGCTGGCTGGCACCGCAGGCATTCCGGTGCGGTCCTGGGCCTTCTCGTTCGACGGCTTCGGCGGCCATGGGCATGTGTTTCCCGAGATCTGGAACCGGCAGCTCCAGCGCTGGCAGTTGATCGACGTGTACAACAACTACGCCATCGTCGACGCCGACAACCAGCCGCTGGCTGCCATGGAGTTCCGGCGTGCATTGCTCGAAGGCACGGCGGGTGTGCAGCTGCGCCCGTTGGCGGAGTCGGCGCGCCCCGGGTTCATCCTTGAAGAGAAGGCATGGCAGTACTACCGCAACGGGAGGCACGAGTGGTACTTGTGGTGGGATGAGCAGGCATTCGCTTATGACCAATCCTGGGCCGTGAGAAGCTTCGAAGGCCACTCGCGCTCGCTGGCGCAGATGGGTGCCATCGTGCAGGGCGTGCACCCCCGCATCCGAATTCTGGCGACAACGCACAATGCGCCGAAGATTGCTGCAATGCGGCGGCTGCGCACGCATCTTCTGACGGTGGCCGGGCTGGTCACGGCAGCCGCCGCGAGCATGGCCGCCTGCGCGGCGGTCATCGTCGTTCGGTGGCGACGGAGGATCGGAGAAAGGGTCGAGGTTGCCGCCGAGCCCTGACATCGCGTCCGATTCGCAGCGGCAGATGCCGTTGGTATGCATCGTGGGGCCGATGCCGCCGCCACCGGGCGGCATGGCCAACCAGTGCGAACAACTGGTGCGTCTGCTGTGCGGAGAAGGCGTGGGCGTTCAACTGGTGCGCACCAATGCGCCGTACTGGCCGCGGTGGTGTGGTCGATTGCCGGTCCTGCGCGCCGGCGTCCGGCTGCTGCCCTACCTGTGGAAGTTGTGGCGTGCGGCAGGTCGCGTGCAGGTGATGCATGTACTGGCCAACTCAGGCTGGGCCTGGCATCTGTGCGCAGCACCAGCCCTGTGGCTTGCGAAGCTTCGTGGCACGCCGGTCATCGTCAACTACCGTGGCGGCGAAGCCGATGCCTTCTTCGCGCGGGCACCCCGCCATGTGCTGCGGTCGCTTCGCCAGGCTGCGCTGCGCGTTACGCCGTCCGCCTTCCTGCAGCGGGTGTTCGCACGCCACGGACTGGACGCGCAGGTCATCCCGAACATCGTCGACCTTGCTCGCTTTACACCCGTGCCGGTGCGCGACTTCGGCGATTCACCTCAGCTGCTGGTGGCGCGCAATCTGGAGCCGATCTACGATATCCAGACGGCCATTCGCAGCTTCGCCCGCGTCAGGATGCACTTTGTGGGGGCCCGTCTCACCATCGCGGGCACCGGGCCCGAATTGAGCCGCCTTCGTGAAGTCGTCGCCAGCCTTGGGTTGACCGAGGCGGTCGACTTCGCCGGTCGCATCGACAATGCAGCGATGCCGGCACTGTATGCCCAGGCTGACTGCGCGCTCAACACGAGCAGGGTCGACAACATGCCGATTTCGGTGCTTGAGGCCTTTGCCAGCGGCGTGGTGCTGGTCAGCACCGCCGCAGGCGGCATTCCCGATATCGTGGCCGACGGGGTCAGCGGCCTGCTGGCGCCGGTGGGTGACGACGAGGCTCTGGCAGCATCGGTGTGCCGTGTCCTCGGCGACCCCGTGTTGGCGGCGCGCTTGCGCGAATCCGGCCGTGCGGCAGCCGCCGCGTACGCGTGGAGCCATGTGGGGCCCCTGTGGCTGGCGGCCTACCGGCAGGTGGCTGCCGGCAGTCGTCGGCGGTGAGCCGATTGAAAGTCGAACGACCATGACAGCACTGTCCGAGCGTCTGTTGGCCAAGTACTACGCCAACACCCCGCATCCCTACAAACTGTTCGAGCGCGCCGTCGAAGAGCGGCTCACGCCCGAGGCCGTGCTGCTCGACGCGGGCAGTGGCCGTACTGTTCCGGTGCTGCGCAAGTTCCTGGGGCGGGCGAAGAGGCTGATCGGCGTCGAACTGGTCGAATTCACCGACGTGCCGCCTGGCATAGAGACCTACAACACCGACCTGGCGCACCTGCCGCTGCCCGACGCTGCGGTCGACATCATCATGTCGCGCAGCGTGTTCGAGCATCTGTCCGACCCGCAGGCGGTGTACCGCGAGTTTGCCCGGGTGCTGCGGCCCGGCGGCGTGGTCATCTTCCTGACGGCCAACATGTGGGACTACGGCACGTTGGTCGCACGGCTGGTTCCGAACCGCTTTCATGCGCGCATCGTCAGCAAGGTGGAGGGCCGTGCCGAGGAGGACACCTTTCCCACCGAATACCGGACCAATACGCGCGGCGATGTCGAACGATTGGCGCATGGCTGCGGCTTGAGAATCGAATCCTTCGACTACCTCAGCCAGTACCCCAACTACCTGATGTTCAACGGCGTCCTGTTCTTCATCGGCACCTGTTTCGAGAAGCTGATCAGCCGCTTCCACGCCTTGCGACTGCTGCGTGGCTGGATCCTCGTCACGCTGCACAAGCCTTGAGCAAAGTGAGCCTGTACACGAGCCTGTGCGCCAATGTGCTCTTCCCGCTGCACGAACGCGCGAAGGGGCATCGGTCGGTCGCCTTGCGGCGTCGGCTGGAGACCAGCCAGTGGTGGACGCCGCAGGCCATCGAACACGATCGCGACCAGAGGCTGCGCGCATTCCTGTGCCGCATCGGCTCGACGGTGCCGCACTACCAGCGTCTGTTCGAGGCCAGAGGTTTCGACCCTGCGGCGGTGGCGTCGGCAGCCGACCTGCAGGCGCTGCCCTTGCTCTGCAAAGCCGACATCC
>CAZBKC010000406.1:0-3459 GCA_964492345.1 uncultured Steroidobacter sp.
GGCGGAAAAGCAGCTACGCACAGCAGCTATCGGCTTAATGCAGTGCCATTGGGCTGAAGTCGGCCCCCACAGTGGAAGGAGATCCCTGAGTTAATGCCATTCATTCTTTCTCTGTGTGCTCTGTGATCTCTGTGTGAAATTCTTCCTCTCAGGCCGCGTCAGGCTGAACCTCGGGCCGCGCTGCGGCGAACGCCGGCAGCGATTCGAGATGCCTGCTGATCGCAGTGAGCGTGGGAAACGCGCTGAGATCCGTGTCGAAGCGGCGCGCGTTGAACATCTGCGGCACGAGGCAGACGTCGGCGATCGACACCGCATCGCCGAAGCAGAAGCGTTGTGCCGTCGAGTGCGTGCGGGCCTGCTGTTCCAGACCCTTGAAACCTTCCGTGATCCAGTGGCGATACCAGGCGTTGACGCCATCGTCGTTCTGTCCGAGCTGCTTTCGCAGGTAGTTCAGGATGCGCAGGTTGTTGATCGGGTGAATGTCGCAGGCAATCGCCTGGGCCATCGAGCGAACCTGCGCGCGTGCGATCGCGCCTTGAGGCAACAGCGGCGGCGACGGATGCTGTTCTTCCAGGTATTCGACGATCGCGAGCGACTGCGACAGCACGACGCCCTGGTCTTCGAGTGCGGGAATCAGGCCCTGCGGGTTGAGGGACAGGTACTCGGGTGCGCGGTGTTCGTGCTTCGCGAACGTCTTGGGAATGGATTCGTAGGTCAGGCCTTTCAGGTTCAGCGCGATGCGAACACGAAAGGCGGCGGAGCTGCGAAAGAACGTGTAGAGCTTCATGGCTTCGTCCAGTTGTTACTTCCAGATCATCAGCGCGTCGAGCGCCAGTGCGCCGTCCGGTCCGCACCGCAGCGGATTGATATCGAGTTCCTGCAACGACGGTTGCGAACAGATCAGGTCGGCGATCGAGAGGATAGCAGCCACGATCGAGTCGCGATTGACCGCAGGCGCGCCTCGCCAGCCGTCCAGCAGCGCACGCCCGCGCAATTCGTCCAGCATTTCACGTGCGTCCACCGCACTCAGCGGCGCGAGCCGGATACTGACGTCCTGCAGCGCTTCGGCCTCGATGCCGCCGAGACCGACCAGCACAGTGGGCCCGTAACTCGGATCGCGCCGCGCACCGAGGATCAGATCCACACCCGCAGGCGCCATTTCCTCGAGCAGGTAGCCGCGCTCTCCCTCGGCGGGGATCGCATCGATCTTCGCCAGCGCCGCAGCACATTGTTCGGCGGTGCGAACGTTCAGATGCACTCCGCCAACCTCGGTCTTGTGCGTGATCGACGCGGCCAGCACCTTGATGACGATGGGTTTCGTCAGCTCTGCGAAGGCCGCTCGCGCTTGCCGATGCGTGCGGCATATCTGCGAACGCGGTGCGCGAATGCCGTGCGTGGCGAGCATGGCCTTCGCCGACGCCTCATCGTACGCGGGTGAAAGATGGGTGGACGGACGGACGGCGCGTGGAGGTGTAGCGAGACGAAACCGGGCCCTGGCGTCTTCTGCGAGCGCTCGCGCTGCGTTGGCTGCGCGCTCCGGTGACTGATAGGTCGCGATGCCCGATTCTGCCAGTGCCGCCAGCGTGCGCTCGACCGACGCTTCCAGGCCCAGCGTCGCGAAAATCATGGGCTGTCGAACGGTCGATTTCGCCCGTGCGAAAACCGCCACCGGGTCGAGCGTTGCGGGCTCATCCAGCGCGTAGGTCACGAGTGCGTCGATGCCTGGATCGTGCGCACCCGCCATCAATACATCCGCGAATGCAGCCGAGGGTCTGCCTGTGTCGATCGGATTGCGCAGGTACGTCATCGGCGACAAGTGCTTCGCGATCTCGGCGACGGTTTCATCGCGCAGCGGCGGCACCGAAACGCCGGCCGAACGCAGCGCGTCGAGAATGATCAATCCTGGCCCGGCCTGCCCTGTGAGAATGCCGATCCCTGGATCGGCTTTCGGCGGAATGCGTCCGGCGATGAACGCCGCCGCGCAATCGATCAGCATTTCCGTCGTGTCGACGACGATTGCGCCCGCTTGACGCAATGCGGCCGTCGTCACGGCATGCGTACCCATCAGGTTGCCGGTGTGCGATTCGGCGAAGTCCGCGACCTGCGCGCGTCCGACCGGCAGCACCACGACCGGCTTGCGCGCCGTGGCGGCGGCGATCGTGTCGTAGAGCTTGCGGCCGGCGCGCACTCCTTCCAGGTGCACGGCGATGACCTGTGTGCCTGCATCGTCGGCGAGATAGCCGATCACGTCGGCCGCATCGACATCGACGGAATTGCCGAGACCGACCGCGAGCCGCAATCCCAGCCCCTGACGCCGCGCGAGAAAGCAGAGCGTGATATTGACGCCGCCGCTCTGCGCGACGATGCCGAGCGGCCCGGGTTTGAAATGCTGCACCGTCGGCAGGAAACAGGCGTGGCAACCCGCGCCGGGCTGCGAATAGCCGCTGGTGTTCGGGCCGAGCAGCCGCAGGCCGCTGTCGCGACAGATGCTTTCGAGTTGCGCCTGCAGCCCCGCGCCTGCTTCACCCGATTCGCCGAAACCGCCACTGACGATTACGGCGCCGCCTGCGCCGAGGGCGGCAGCTTCGCGCAATGCATCGGGGCAGGCCGCAGCGGGGATGCCGAGAATGACGAGATCCGGAATCGACGGCAGATCGCGTAACGACGCATAGGCACGCCGGCCCGCCACTTCGGTTGCTTTCGGATTCAACGGGAACACTTCGCCATCGAACTGACGCAGCGCATTGACGAGCTGGTAGCCGACTTTCTCGGGACTGGTCGATGCGCCAATGATCGCGATGGATCGCGGGGCGAACAGACGCGCTAGACCGGACCGCTGGGCTGCTGTCATGCCTTCAAGCCTCGATTAAGGGCAATGTCACTTACTTAACGAGTTGACGGTTGACAGTTGGCGGTTGACGGCCAGAAAAATGCCTTCCTTTCCGACCGTCAACCGTCAACGGACAACTGTCAACCCGCTTAACTAAGCGCCATTGCGATTAAAGTCAGCTGATCGTCGTGACGAGCGTGTCGAGACCGTCGATGCCGCCTTCGAGACGATCGCCCGCCTTGATGGCGCCCACGCCCGCCGGCGTGCCCGTGAAGATCAGATCGCCGGGCGCGAGTTCGAACAGCGTGGACAGCTCGGCGATGATCTCCGGCACGCTCCAGATCAGATCGGCGACATCGGCCTGCTGTTTCACTTCGCCATTCACCTTGAGCCAGATGCTGCCCTTGTCGAAGCCCTTGCCCTCGGCGGGCTGGATGGCGGTGATCGGCGCGGAGCGATCGAACGCCTTGCCCGTGTCCCACGGTCTGCCCGCGTCGCGTGCGGCGAACTGCAGATCGCGGCGCGTGAGATCGTTGCCCACGGCATAGCCATAGATGTGCGCGAGTGCGGAGCCCACCGGGATGTCCTTGCCGCCCTTGCCGATGGCGATCACCAGTTCGATCTCGTGC
>CAZBKC010000407.1:0-3459 GCA_964492345.1 uncultured Steroidobacter sp.
CTCGCCGTTCTGCGGCAAGGAAGGCAAGTACGTCACCAGCCGCCAGATCCGCGAACGCCTGCAGCGCGAAGTGCTGCACAACGTGGCGCTGCGCGTCGAGGACACGGACGATCCCGACAAATTCCGCGTCTACGGCCGCGGCGAGCTGCACCTTGGCGTGCTGCTGGAAAACATGCGTCGCGAAGGCTACGAACTGGCCGTGTCGCGTCCGCGCGCCGTCGTGAAGGAAATCGAAGGCCAGCTTTGCGAACCGTACGAAACCCTCACCGTCGATCTCGACGACACCTCGCAGGGCGCGGTGATGCAGGCTCTCGGCGAACGCGGTGCGCAGCTTACGGGCATGCATGCCGACGGCAAGGGTCGCGTGCGCCTCGACTACACCATTCCTTCACGCGGACTGATCGGTTTCCAGACCGACTTCCGTACGCTGACCTCGGGCACTGGCCTGATGCACCACATCTTCGATCACTTCGCCCCGGTGCTGGACCGCGATATCGGTCAGCGCCAGAACGGCGTGCTGATCGCGAACTCGCAGGGCAAGGCGCTGGCGTACGCGCTCTTCAGCCTGCAGGAACGCGGCAAGCTGATGATCGGTCACGGCGATGAAGTCTACGAAGGGCAGGTCATCGGCATACACAGTCGCGACAACGACCTGGTCGTGAATCCGCTGAAGGGCAAGAAGCTCACGAACATCCGTGCCGCGGGCAAGGACGAGAATGTCATCCTCGTACCGCCCATCCGCTACACGCTGGAGCAGGCGATGGAGTTCATCGCCGACGATGAACTGGTCGAGGTCACGCCGACGGGGATCCGGCTGCGCAAGCGCTTCCTCAAGGAACACGAGCGCAAGCGCAGCGGCAAGGCGGAAGAGGCGGAAGTCTAAGGACACCGCTCTCTCCCTCCTCCTCCGCTCTCTCTCCCTCCTCCGCGAACGCGGGGGAGGGTCGGGGTGGGGGCGCTGCGCTGAAGGCGCACCGCTGTGCACTTCCCGTCGCGCTTGCCCTCCCTGACCCCCCCCTCGCAGGCGGAGGAGGGGAATGTTTCCTCTGAAGAAGAGGTCATATCTATTTGTTTGGTATGGGCTTCCGATGCCAGGACTTCATCCCGCCCGAGTGCTCAAACTTCTCATGATGTCGCGATAACCCCGTGTCGCGATTGCATAAATCTTCCGGCTTTCACATAAAGCGCGAGCCACTTCACACTCGGCCCGCCCGTGCCGATCTACGATCCAGAGCCTGACCGTGACATGCGTCGCGGCCCGCGGGCCTGCGTACGGGAAATCCCGGTCAGGATGCACATAGCGCCGCTGCATCGGTGTCGAAGAGCCGGAAGACCAAGAACATGCATCGACTGCTGGAAAAGCAGATCCGCGAAGCGACTCGTCCGGATGGCGAGATCGACCTCGGCAGGTTGCTGTCGATCGTCGAAGGAATCTATGCGCGTGCCGACGAGGAACGCCGCGGCATCGTGCGGTCCATGCAGCTCATGTCGGACGAGGCAACGGCGCTGACGCGCGAGCTGCGCGAAAGCACGGCAAGCCAGCTCCAGTCGATCCTCGATCACGTCAAGGATGTCATCCTCACCGTCGATGAGGGGGGCCACGTGGCCTCCATCAATGCGACGGGTCAGCGGGTCTTCGGTCACACCGAGGCAGACGTGCTGGGTCGGCCCCTGAGTTTCCTGCTGCCGCAACTGGCCAATGAAGAATCGCTGTCCCGGCAGCTCGACGCGCTGGCCGCCCGACAGGACGATACCCAGGTGGATCTGGCGCAGCATGAGACCCTCGGCCTGCATTCCAGCGGCAGCTACTTTTCCGCCGAACTGGCCGTCAGCAAGACGCGGCTCAACCGCAGGTCGGTGTTCGTCGTCTGCCTGCGCGATACCAGCGATCGCAAGGCGGCCGACGCAGCGTTGCGCGAGAGCGAGGCGCGCTACCGGACGCTGGTCGAGCACGCGCCCGAGATCATCGTCGTGGTCGATGCCGATCTGAACCGGCTGATCGATGCGAATGAAAACGCCGTCCGGTTCTTCAAAATGGATCGCGAAGCCCTGCTGGCGATTGCTCCCGAGGCGCTCAGTCCCGAGTTCCAGCCTGACGGCTCGGCATCTGCGAATGCGAGCCGCGCCAATCTGGAACGCACGGTTGCAGGCGAGGCCCCGGTACTCGAATGGGTGTTCCGCGATGCTTTCGGCACCGACATTCCGTGCGAGGTCCGCTGGGTTCATCTGCCTTCATCGAGCCGCCGGCTGATCCGCGGCAGCATTACCGATATCACCGAACGCAAGCGCGACGAACTCCTCGCCGCCGGCGAGCGTCGCGTGTTCGAGCGTCTTGCCGCCAACGTGGACCTGCGAGTGACGCTGCAGGCGATCACCGACGTGGTCGAGCGCGCCGCGCCCGACAGTATCTGCGCCATTCGCCTGCTGGACGAGGGCCGTACGCACCTGCAGTTGTGCGCCGGACCGAATCTGCCCGCTGTCTACGCGCAGGCGATGGAAGGGGTTGAAGTCGCGGCGCGCAACGGCTCGTGCGCGGCTGCCGTCTATCTGCAGCGGCAGGTGATCGTGGCGGATATCGGCCGCGATGCGCTGTGGGAACACCGTCGCGACGTGGCGATCGCCGCGGGCATGCGCGCGTGCTGGTCGACACTCATCTACGCATCGGACGGTCGTACCTTCGGCACCCTTGCCCTGTATTTCCGCGCGCCGGCGAGTCCGATGCGTCGCGACTTCGAACTGATGTCGCGCATGACGCAGCTCGCCGGCATCGCCATCGAGCGGCGCATGTCCGAAAGCGCCTTGCGCGCGAGCGAAGGCCGTTACCGGCGGCTGTTCGACAACGTGCTCGAAGGTGTCTACAGCTCGACGGTCGAAGGACGCTTCGTTTCGGTGAATGCGGCGCTCGCGCAGATGGTGGGGCTGGGCTCGCCGACCGAACTGCTGTCGCGTCCGACCGAGACGATCTACCACGATCCACTCGAACGCGCGCTCATCCTCGCGGCGCTCGAACGTGACGGCGAAGTGCGCAACGCGGAGTTCCAGTTGCGCCGTGTCGACGGCACGACACTGACCGTCATCGAAAGCGCGCGTGCCGTGCGCGACGAGAGCGGCCGGCTCACGGGCTACGAGGGCACGATCTTCGATATCAGCGAGCGAAAGCGTGCCGAGACTGCGATGTTCCAGGAGAAGGAGAAGGCGCAGGTCACGCTGCAATCCATCGGCGACGCCGTCATCACGACGGACGCGGACGGGCGCGTCGAGTATCTGAACCCCGTCGCCGAAGACCTGACCGGCTGGCAGTTGCACGAGGTCGACGGCAGGCCACTCGGCGAAGTGGTCGCCATGGTCAATGAGGCCACGCGCGAGCGGCTGGAGAATCCAGCCTCGCGCGCACTGCGCGAAGACCGCGTCATCGCCGTGGCCGATCAGACCGTGCTGGTCAATCGTCGCGGCCAGGAG
>CAZBKC010000408.1:0-3454 GCA_964492345.1 uncultured Steroidobacter sp.
GGCCGCAACTTCCTGCTGCCCAAGGGCAAGGCGACGCTGGCCACGGCCGATAACGTCGCGAAATTCGAATCGCGCCGTGCCGAGATCGAGAAGGCTGCGAGGGTCGAGCTGGATGCGGCCCAGGCGCGGGCTGCGAAACTCGAAGGCTTCAAGCTCACGCTGACCGCGAAGGCCGGCGGCGAGGGCAAGCTGTTCGGTTCGGTCGGCACCACCGATATCGCCGATGGCGTGCGCAAGGCCGGTCACGAGATCGAGCGGTCGGAAGTGCGCCTGCCGCACGGTCCGATCCGCCAGGCCGGCGAACATGTCGTGCAGCTGCATCTGCACACCGACCTGACCGTCGATCTGCCGGTCGTGATCATCGGCGAAGAGTAAGTTCGCGCATCGGCGGCAGCAGCGATGCCGGATACCGACGCCAAGATTCCGTTCGCCGGCTCGCGCCGTGCGCGGGAGAAAGCGATCGTAGACGACATCCGGGTGCCGCCGCATTCGGTCGAAGCCGAGCAGGCCGTGCTCGGCGGACTGATGCTCGATAATCGCGGTTGGGACGCCATTGCCGACCGCGTAACCGCCGAAGACTTCTATCGACGCGATCACCAGCTGATCTTCGGCGCCATCGCCGATCTCGCCGCCCGCAGCGAACCGTTCGATGCGGTCACGCTCTCCGAATTCCTCGAACGCAAGTCGCTGTCCGACGATACGGGCGGCCTGATCTATCTTGCGGGCCTCGTTCGCGATACGCCGAGCGCGGCGAATATCCGCGCCTACGCCGAGATCGTGCGCAATCGTTCGACGCTGCGCCGGCTCATTTCCGTCGGCGGCACCATTGCGAACAGCGCCTACGATCCGGAAGGGCGCGACGCGAGCGAAATCGTCGATGAGGCCGAACGTCTCGTCTTCGAAATCGCCGAAAGCGGCGGCAAGGCGGGCTCCGGCTTCGTTCCGCTGCGAAACGAACTGGGTACGATCATCGACCGGCTCGACATGCTGGCCCAGAACAAGGGACAGCTCACCGGCGTCAGCACGGGTTTCAACCGCCTCGATGAAATGACCGCGGGCCTGCAGAAAGGCGACTTGATCGTCATCGCCGGCCGTCCGTCGATGGGCAAGACGACCTTCGCGCTGAACATCGCCGAGAACGCGGCCTTCGGTCCCAGAAAAGCGAAGGTCGGCATCTTCAGCATGGAAATGTCGCGCGACCAGCTCGCCTTCCGCATGGTCTCGTCGCTGGGCCGTGTCGATCAGAGTCACCTGCGCATCGGCAACATCGATGGCGAAGAATGGTCGCGCGTGAACACTGCGATCAGCATGATGAAGGAAGCGCCGATCTACATCGACGACACCGGCGCGCTGACGCCTACCGATGTTCGCGCGCGCGCACGACGGCTGAAACGTGAACATGGACTGGACCTGATCGTGCTGGACTACCTGCAGCTCATGCAGGTGTCGGGCAACACGGAGAACCGCGCGACGGAAATTTCCGAGATTTCCCGTTCGCTCAAGGCGCTCGCCAAGGAACTGGGTGTGCCGCTCATCGCGCTGTCGCAGCTCAATCGCAGCGTCGAACAGCGTACCGACAAGAGGCCTGTGATGTCCGATCTGCGCGAGTCGGGCGCCATCGAGCAGGACGCCGACCTGATCATGATGATTTACCGCGAAGAGGTGTACGACAAGAACACCACGCGCAAGGGCATTGCCGACATCATCATTGCGAAACAGCGCAACGGCGAAATCGGCGAGCTCCAGCTCACCTTCCTGGGCAAGTACACGAAGTTCGAGAACTTCGCGCCCGAGCATTCCTACGGCGACGGTTCCTTCCGGTGACCTTTCCCACGGCGACGCTCGACGGCGACGCACTGCGACACAACCTCGCCGCGGTTCGCCGCCTCGCTCCCGATTCGCGTGCCATGGCCGTCATCAAGGCCAATGCCTACGGACACGGCATCGTCGAGGTCGCGCGTGCACTGGCGTCTGCGGATGCATTCGGGGTCGCGCGTATCGGGGAAGGCCTCACGTTGCGCGCGGCGGGGGTGACGAAGCCGATCGTTCTGCTTGAGGGTGTCTTCAGTGCTGACGAACTGCAGCAAGCCGCTGCGGCCAGTTTCGAGCTGGTCGTTCATTCCCTTGAGCAGGTCAGGCAACTCGAGCAATCGAGCGGACATCGCTTCGCTGTCTGGCTGAAGCTCAATACCGGCATGAACCGGCTCGGCGTCACTCCGGAGGAATTCGCAGCAGCCAGGCGGAGGTTGCAGGCTTGCAGTGCTGTCGGGCCCGTTCGTCTGATGACTCATCTGTTCGGTGCGGAGGAGGCCGGCGGTGCTGGTACGCGCGACCAGATCGATCGCTTTCTGGCGCTGGTTTCCGGTCTGAACCTGGAGCGCAGCATCGCCAATTCGGCGGGACTCATTGCCTGGCCGGAAGCGCGAACCGAATGGGTGCGTCCCGGCCTCATGCTCTATGGCATCTCGCCGCTGCCGCAGCAGGATTCCAGCCGGCTTGGTTTGCGTCCTGCGATGACCCTCACGACGCAACTGATCGCAGTCCAGCGCGTCGCCACGGGTGAAGGTGTGGGCTACAACGCGCTGTGGCGGGCGCCAAGGGATTCCCTGATCGGCATCGCCGCCATTGGCTACGGCGACGGCTACGCGCGCAATGTGCGCAGCGGGGCCCCGGTGCTGGTCAATGGCCACCCGGCCCAGGTGGCCGGCCGCGTCTCGATGGACATGACGGCCATCGATGTCAGCGACGTGCCAGACGCGAAGATGGGTGATCCGGTGGTGCTGTGGGGCGATGGTGTGCCCGCGGAAAGGGTGGCGCCCTATGCCGATACGATTGCGTACGAACTCGTCTGCGGGATAACGCAGCGGGTGACGAGGGTGTGGAAATGAATTCTGGTCAGGCTTTGGCCTGACATTCCGAGGCCGGCTGAAGCCGGCCCCACAGGCAGAGATTGGCATGAGGCGCGAGCCTCATGCTGCCGTCAGCTCTCGAAGAACCCCATCTTCACGCCGGCCAGCAGGATCACATCGTTGTCCTGGAGCTTGCGTGCCTGTTCTCCGGTCGCCGTACCGTTCACCAGCGGATAGTCGCCGGGTTTGCCGCTATCGACGTGCACGATGAAGAACCCGTCCGCGCGACGCGTGATGGCGGCTACCTGCACGCCAGGGCGTCCCAGCGTCGTGAGCGCCTTGTTCAGTTCGAGCTCGCGGCCGGCGAATGCACCGCTCAATACCTGCAGCTTCGCCTTCGGCAGAGCTACGGCGTGTTCGCCGGTCGCGCTGGTCGGCGCGGGGCGGATGCCCGTCGTGGCTGCAGAGGAGGAAGGCGCTGCTTTCGGGGCAGGTGCAGGATCGGGAGCAATTGCCGAGGCCTTCTTGGCCGCGGCCGCCGCGACTGCCGATCCCGGCGTGATGATCATGGTCTTCTCGAACTCGTCCGGTTCGGAATCCGTGCT
>CAZBKC010000409.1:0-3439 GCA_964492345.1 uncultured Steroidobacter sp.
GCACCTCGTGGAGCTTCTGCCAGAGCGTGCCGCCGAAGGCGACGTTCATTTCCTGGAACCCGCGGCAGATGGCCAGCAGCGGCATCCCCGCCCGCACGACGCGCGGAATCATCGGCAACGTGGTCGCGTCGCGATGTGCATCGTGCAGTGCCCCCTCGGCGCTGGCCGGACCGCCATAACGGTGCGGCTCGACATTGGAGTGACTTCCCGTCAGCAGAATCCCGTCGAAGCGACGCAACAGGTCATCGAGACCGATCCCATCGCCCAGCGACGGGATCAGCACCGGGATCGCGTCGGCACCGAGCGCAATGGCGTTGATGTACTTCTCACCCACACAGTGGAAGTAGTGAGCCCCGAGCAGACGACGGTCTGCAGGGATTCCGATGAGCGGCTTGCCCGGCATAAACGTTTAATATCTTTAACGACCGACAGAGGTGCCGGCGTCCAATCGACGCAGCATTTAACCACAGTCCGGGCGCGTCCGCCCGCCCGAGGATTACCGAGGGGGGCCATTTTCAGGCCCTACAAGGGGTTGCAGGGTGGTTACCGGCACGCACGGGCTTGCCGCGCCGCGGAGCACGCCGGTATTCTGCCCACCACGAATCCGGGTCGATTCGCTATCAAATCTTAAACAGGGCTTGCGTCATGGCAGTTGAAACCTCGATCGCAGAGATCGCTGCCTTGCGGCGCGAGCATCCCGGTATCCGCTTTGTCGATGTTCTGCTGGCCGATCTCTGCGGCGTACCACGCGGCAAGCGCGTAACCATTCAGGAACTCGAGCAGGTCTACGACGGTGGTTTTCTATTGCCCGGATCGATGTTCGCGCTCGATGTGCAGGGCACGACCATCGAAGAAACCCATCTGGGTTTCGACGACGGCGATGCGGATCGGGCATGCATCCCGATACCAGGCACCTTGCTGCCGGTGCCGTGGACGAAGGACGGCGTTGCGCAGGTGCAGGTATCCATGCGCGACAACGATGGCAGCCCGTTCTACGGCGACCCCCGTCATGTGCTGAACTCGGTCCTGCAGCGATTCCGGGGGATCGGCCTCACGCCCGTGGTTGCCGTCGAACTCGAGTTCTATTTCATCGACCGTGAACGAACCGCAACGGGTCGGATTCAACCGCCGCGATTGCCCCAGACCGGACGACGCGAGTACCGCACCCAGATCAACTCGATGTCGGATCTGAACGAGTACTCTGCCGTGCTTGCGGAGATCAGCGCAGGATGCGCGACACAACGCATTCCGACGGGCACGGCACTCGCTGAATACGGGCCCGGGCAGTTCGAGGTGAACCTGCACCACTGCGCAGATGCGCTGGCTGCGTGCGATGAAGCCATCCGTTTCAAACGGCTGGTCCGCGGTGTCGCCACACGACATGGCATGGAAGCGACGTTCATGCCCAAGCCCTATGCGGAATTCGCGGGCAGCGGCGCTCACCTGCACGTCAGCTTGCTCGATGCCTCCGGCGCGAATGTCTTCGCTTCGGAAGAACCCTGCGGCAATGAAACCCTGCATCACGCAATCGGCGGGCTCGCCACGACGATGTCCGATGCCATGTTCATATTTGCACCGACCATCAACTCCTATCGGCGCTATCGACCCGAAGCTTATGTACCGCTGAGTCCGAGCTGGGCCTGCAACAACCGTGGGGTTGCGCTGCGCATCCCTGTAAGCGCAGCCGAGAATCGCAGGGTCGAACATCGGGTCGCCGGGGCCGATGCGAATCCATACCTGCTGGCAGCCTCGATCCTCGCGGGCATCCATCATGGGATCACCCGCAAGATCGATCCCGGCGCACCGCTGGCTGGCAATGCCTACGAGAACAGCAGCACCACGCTGCCAGTCACCTGGCCGGAAGCTGCGCTCGCATTCGAGCGCAGCGACTTCATCCGCGAATACTTCGGCAGGCAATTTCAGCATCTGTTCGTCACGACGCGTCGGGGCGAGCTGCGCGCCTTCGAGCTGAATGTGTCGACGCTCGAATACGACTGGTACGTGACCACGAGCTAGGGGTGACGATGGTCACGGAAGTCACGAAAGTGACGAGGGTGACCGTCCAGTCTCTCGCGGCGTCACTTTCGTCACTTTCGTCACCCTCGTCACTTTTCGTCACCATGCCTTCCTCTCACATCGACTCCTACTACGCTGCGTCGGCCAATCCTGCGCCGACGCACCCCCCTCTCGACGGCTCCATCGACGTTGATGTCTGTGTAGTCGGTGGCGGCATCGCCGGCTGCTCGACAGCACTGCACCTTGCTGAGCGTGGCTATCGGGTAGCGCTCGTCGAATCGAAGCGCATCGCCTGGGGCGCCTCGGGGCGCAGCGGCGGACAGGCCATCGCGGGCTATGCCTGCGGACAACAGAAGCTGATCAATGCGCTCGGCATCGATGATGCCCGCAAGCTGTGGGACATCTCCGTCGCATCCCTGGCATTGCTTCGCGATCGCGTCGCACGACATTCGATCGACTGCGATCTGCACTGGGGCCAGATGCATGTCGCCATCAAGCCGCGACAGCGGGAGGCGTTGCAGGCCGAGCAGCACGAACTCGAAGAGAAGTTCGGCTATCGACAGTTGCGATTCCTTGAAGGCGCCGAAGTCGAAGCACTGCTCGCCACGCAGCGCTACTGCGCCGGCCTTTTCGACAGCGGCAGCGCCCACCTGCATCCGCTGAACTACACGCTCGGGCTGGCCGCAGCGGCACAAGCTGCCGGTGTGCAGATATTCGAAGGGACGACGGTGACACAGCTCCAGCATGGCGATCCGGTCGCCGTGAAGTGCGACGCCGGGAGCATCAAGGCCCGGTTCGTTGCCTTGTGCTGCAACGCCTACATCGATCGACTCGCACCGCAACTCGATGCGCGCATCATGCCCGTCGGCACGTACATCGTCGCCACCGAAGCACTCGGCGAGGCACGCATTAAGAGACTGATGCGCGAGAACATCGCCGTCACGGACATCAATTTCGTACTCGACTATTTCCGCCGCTCGGCCGATCACCGCCTGCTGTTCGGCGGACGCGTCAGCTACTCGGGACTCGATGCCTTCAACACCAGGAGCGCGACGCGCAAGCGCATGCTCAAAGTGTTCCCGCAGCTGGCCGATGTTCAGATCGAATACGCCTGGGGCGGCTATGTCGACATCACCGTGAGCCGGGCCCCTGACTTCGGCCGCCTCGCACCGAACGTCTACTATCTGCAAGGCTTCTCAGGGCACGGAATCGCGCTGACGGGAATTGCCGGCAAGCTCGTCGCAGATGCCATTGCAGGCCAGGCAGAACGCTTCGACCTGTTCACGAAGATCCAGCATCGGAAGTTCCCAGGTGGAACGCTGTTGCGAATGCCCGCGCTCGTACTGGCGATGCTGTGGTATCGGATGAGGGATTTTCTCTAGGGGATAGTGATCAGGGGGTAGGGGGTAGTTCCGAGTGGGAT
>CAZBKC010000410.1:0-3439 GCA_964492345.1 uncultured Steroidobacter sp.
GGCCACACCGAAGGCCTCGAACCGAACATCACGGAAGAGATCGTCAAGATGATGCTGTCGGCGCGGTGACGATTGCGGAACGGAAGTGCTCTCTTCTTCCTGTAGGGGTCGGCCTCAGCCGACCCCTAGTGCGGGCTGAAGCCCGCACCCACATCTACGCGCGTCTTTGGTGCCGGTATCGAAGACTATCCGCCGACGCGCGTGAACAGTTCGTCAAGCGCGCCGATGATCCGATCGGCTTCATCGGCCAGCGAGCCGATCCGTTCGCCCAGCTTGCCGGCCGGTACCGAAGCGATTTCCAGAGTATGCAGGGTGACAGAGAGGTTCTTGATCCTGAATTCCGGATTGAAACGACGGCTCGCGACCTTGCCGAGGAGCGCTGTCTTTACCAGCGGGACAACGACCCGACGCCCATAGTCGTCGTAGAGCGAAGACTGGACTACGACCACGAACGGAATGCTGTCGCGCTGATTGCCGAGATTGCGATGAACATCGAATTGGGCCATCAGAGCGTCGAGTATTCGTCGGCGAACGAGCCATGCCGTTCGGCAAAGCGATTCCAGGTCGCGACCGTTGCCTTGGCCAGCGCGGCATCAGCGACCCGGCGCTGGGCTTCCTGCGCGAGATAGTCCGCAAGCAGCGATTCCACCACGCCAGAGAGGTTGTCCGTGATCTTCCTCGCCTGATCAACCAGGTCTTCGTTCAGCGTCAGATTGACGGGGCGCTTGCGCGCCGTGATGTCGTAGGCTGATTTCATGCATGCGCATGCTATGCGCATGCATGTGTGCCTGCAAGCGGACGCTGGACACCTCAGATACGGGTTGAATTTTCAGAAGAATCCGGTGGGTGTCCACGCAAGGACGCTCCTTCTTGCGCAGGGTGTCCACGCAAGGACGCTCCTTCTTGCGCAGCAACCTCATGGAGGAGTTCGATGAGCCAGTCAACTGCGGGATCCATTACATCGTCGCGCTTCAAGGCGACGACGTCGAAGTGACCGGCAACTTGCGTCACCGATGTCGGATGTTCGAGAACCTGCAGCCGCAGCGCAGCCGAAAATCGCTCCGCCAGCCGTCGCGGCAGGGTCGCGATGGCATCGGTCTGCGCTACCAGCAGTAGTGCGGTGAACCACTGCGGAACGATCGCTCGGGTGCTGACGACCGACGGGCCCGGCAGAGGCGGATGACCTGAGCCTTCCGGAGCACCGATGGCGAAGATGGACCCCGCGGACGCATATGTTTCCAGATCAACCGATCCTCGAATCCGCGGATGGTCGCTCGCTGCGGCGACGCAGAACCGATCCGAGTAGAGCGGCATACGCGACAGCTGCGGGAGTTCGTTGTCGTAGCGGCCGATTGCGATATCTACGCGCCCGCTTCGCAGCGCATCCACGGCTTCGCGCAGGCGAAGATGAGTAAATTCGATCGACAGGCCTGGCCCCGCCGCATGCAATACCTTCAGCAGGTCGCCGCCAATCGTCGCGAGGACGTATTGAGGCGCCGCAATCGTGAAATGTCGTTCGCTCCGCTCGGGTTGAAACGCGCTCACTGGCGAAAGGACGGAGCTTGCGAGATCGATCAGCGCTTCGACCCGAGGGCCCAGTTCAACCGCTCGGGGGGTGGGTTCCAGGCCGTGCGGGCGACGTACGAACAGCTTGTCATCGAAGATGCTTCGCAATCGCACGAGGCTGTGACTGATCGCCGATTGCGTGAGCCCCAGGGTATCCGCGACTTCGGACGCACTACGGCGTCGTAACAGCTCGCGAAAGACGAGCAGCAACTTGCCGTCGAGCTTTCTGATATCGATCCTGTTGAATTGACTCATAGGACGAATTCAAGCACGCCTCGTGTGCCTGAGACTAGCATCACGACGGTCACAGGATTGCGGGGAAGGCATTCGTGAAATGCAGTTCAACGAGCCGGTGCCTCTGCGTCGTGTATCTGCTCGTTGCATCGAGTGCACGATGCGAGCACGGGCACATCTACCCTTCTCTCGGCTTCACCACGGACTATCGGTACAACGGTGTGAGTCTGTCCGATCGCGAGGCGGTTTGGCAGGCCAACTTGCACTGGCAAAGCAGCGATGGCCTGTTTGCCGGGATATTCGGAACGGGCGTGGACTTCAACGACCCAAGCGACACGTCTTACGAGCTGGACCTTTACGCCGGCCACACGATCACTCGCGGGCGCATGCGATATACCGTCGGAGCGCTCTATGCATCCTTTCCGGAAAAGGACTTTGCCGGGCCCACGTACGACTTCGCTCAGCTCAAGTGGGAAACCCGGCGCGTCTCGGAGAAGTGGACCTGGGGCGCATCAGCAAATTGGACTCCGCAAGCTTCGTATGGCACCGGCACCGCATGGCGGATCGTTGCTGAAGCCGAGCGGCAACTGACACCATGGCTGGTCTGCAGCGCGAACATCGGCCGACGCTGGATCGAGCACGGCACCGATCGAACTTACTGGGACGTAGGGTTGAGGTCAACGTTCCGTCGCATCGTCATGGAAATCCGTTACGTGGGCACCAATGTGACAGGAGCGCGATGCGGCCCCAATGTCCGCGCATGCGATCCGGCGATCGTCGCGACGCTTACATGGCGGCTTCCGTCGCTCGAGTTGTGAGAGGGGACTCTCAGGGGTCTCGGCTCGTTTGCGCACGCCGATTCGATCGCTCTGCCGGCCGCGAGCGCAGAGTCGGTGGGCTTCAGCAGCAACGGCCTCGACAAACTCGACGCCTCGATGCACGCGCTAGTCGATGAACGCAAACTCGCCGGGGCCCGAATGGGGACATTCCTCATTATCTTGATTTCGAATATCACGCCCTGTCCCGCACTACACCATCGACAATGCGCCGCAGCCGCACGCCGTCGTGGTGCCGGCCCATCGCTCGACTCCGGAATCGCTCGCCTGGCTGCGGCAGGCATCCGCGACAACAGACGTAACGCTGTCCGTATGCACGGGCGCATTCCAGCTCGCGCGCGCCGGTCTCCTGCAAGACGTGCCGGCCACCACGCATCACCAGTTCTTGGATGCATTCAACAAGGAATTTCCGGGTATCGAGCTGCGCCGCGGGTTGCGCTTCGTGGACAGCGGCCGCGTCGCCACGGCCGGTGGCCTGACTTCCGGGATCGACATGGCCCTGCACATCGTGGCGCGCTACTTCGGTGTAGCGGAAGCGGAAAAGACCGCCGCGTACATGGAGTATCGCAGCGAAGAGTGGAAGGCCGGCAGCGCCTGAAACCGTACGCAGCGTCCCTCGGCACCGGTACCCGAATCGTCCAATAGTTCAAGTCCGGTACCGGGAGGAGGGTACCGGAAGCGCGCAGCAGCAGATCGAGCACCTGGCACCTGCTCCGCAAACCAAGCAACAGGTCGTCATGGACATGCTCGAAGGGGTGTTGAACCAGGCGAACCGCTGATACGCTCCCAACCAAGCCACCGAG
>CAZBKC010000411.1:0-3434 GCA_964492345.1 uncultured Steroidobacter sp.
AGCGCAAGGTCCTGATTCCCGGCTTCCAGGCCGTGAAGGACGGCGCCATCGCCAATGGCGCGCTCGGCTGTTCGATTTCGGGGGCCGGTCCCACGGTATTCGCGTGGTGCGAGGAGCCAGACGCCGTGGCCATCCGCGATTCGATGGTTGCCGCATTCGCCGCGCACAAGCTCGATTCCGACGCCTGGATTTCGACGCTCGATCCGGCCGGCGCCCGTGTGATTGACTAAATCTTTCCCGCCCAGAAACTTTCGCCAGATGCACTACATCAGTACCCGCAACCCGCAACACCGGGTGTTGCTCGGTGAGGCGATCGCGCAGGGGATTGCGCCCGACGGCGGCCTGTACGTGCCGGAATCGTTTCCGCACTTCGTGCCGCATCAGTTCGATGGCGAGGTCAGCCTCGTTGAAGTAGCGCAGCATCTGATCGCGCCCTTTGCCGCCGGCGATGAATTGCTGGCGAAGGAACTTGGCGCCATCTGCCGTGCCGCCTTCGACTTTCCGGCGCCGCTGGTCGACGTGCCGGACGCCCCGGCGCCCATGTGGGTGCTCGAGCTTTTCCACGGTCCGACCTCCGCCTTCAAGGACTTCGGCGCGCGCTTCCTGGCCGAAAGCCTCGAACGCATTCGTCGCGGCGCGAAGCGCAAGCTGACGATTCTCGTCGCCACGTCCGGCGACACCGGCGGCGCCGTGGCTGCGGCTTTCCACAAGCGGCCGTGGGTCGACGTCGTCGTGCTGTATCCGAAGGGTCTGGTGTCACAGCGCCAGGCGCAGCAGCTCGCCTGCTGGGGCGACAACGTGCGCACCTTTGCCGTGCACGGCACCTTCGATGACTGCCAGCGCATGGTGAAGGAAGCCTTCCTCGATCCTGCGCTCGCGCAGACGCACCAACTCTCCTCGGCCAACAGCATCAATGTCGGACGTCTGCTGCCGCAGATGGTCTACTACGCCTGCGCCGGACTGGAGCTGTGGCGTCGCAATGGCCGCCGCGCGAACTTCATCATCCCGGCTGGCAACCTGGGGAATTCCCTGGCCTGTATCTGGGCACGCCACGCCGGTCTGCCGATCGGCGAGATCGTCCTGGCATCGAATGCGAACCAGACGATCACCGAGTTCCTTCACACCGGCGAGTGGAAGCCGCGCCCGAGCGTCGCGACGCTCGCGTCGGCGATGGACGTCGGCAACCCGAGCAACATGGAGCGGTTACGCTCGCTGCACCCGGATTTCGAGGAGTTGCAGGGCCAGATCGGTGCTTCGAGTGTCGACGACATCGAGATCCGCGCGACCATCCGCCGCGACTCCCACGAACTCGGCCAGGTCTGGTGTCCGCACACGGCGACCGCGGCCAAGGTATTCCGGCGCCTGCTGGCCCGTGGCGCGCGGGGCGACTGGGTAGTTGTCGCGACTGCCCATCCCGCCAAGTTCAACGATATCGTTGAGCCCCAGATCGGCCGGACGGTCGAGGTACCGGCGAGCCTGGCGCGATTGCTGTCGCTGCCGCGGCAGGAAAAGGAACTCGAACCCACCCTCGATGCGTTACGGACGCAATTGCAGAACTGAAGAATGCCTCTGCCGACGCAAATTCCTTCCTGGGTCTGGCCTGTCGCCGGTGCGATTCTGCTGATCGCGCTCGCCGTCTGGATCGTTCTCAAGGTGCGGACATACCGGGCGCGCCGCGCCATCGATGCGACGATCGCCAGCGTCGGCTATGAAATGCTCAAGAACGTGCTGCTGCCCAACGGCAACGGCGGGCAGATCCATCTCAACTACGTGCTGTTGACGCAACGCGGCGTGCTCGTGGCCGATCTGCTCGACCTGCCGGGTGCGGTTTTCGGCGGCGAACAGATGCTGGAATGGACGGCCATCGGCAAGAAGCGCCGCTACACGTTCACGAATCCGCAGCATGCGCTCTATGACCGGATGGCGGCCGTGAAGCAGTTGATCGGCGACGTGCCCGTGGAAGGCCGCGTCATCTTCACGCTGCGCGGCAGCTTTCCCAAGGGCAAACCGCGCAACGTGCTGCGCATCGACGATCTGGCCGACGACTTTCCCGTCGTCGACAAGGTGCGCGGCAACATCACCGCCGCCTTCGGCAATGTCTGGGACAACGTCAAGAAGCACGCGGAGCCGAATCCGCTGGCAGCATGATGGTGAGTGACCGGTGACGAGTGACGGGTGACGAGTTGAGCCGTCTCTCTATGTCTTCCTCTTTTTCCCGTCACCCGTCACCCGGTCACATCCGGTCACCCGTCACTCATCACTCCGTCACTTCTTCCTTTTCCCATGCTCCGCCACCACCTGCGACACGCAGGCGGTGACCCGCTTGCCCGTCTCGATATCCAGGAATTCGTTCGGCCCATGCGCGTTCGAGTGCGGGCCGAGCACGCCCGTGACCAGGAACTGCGTGCGGGGGAATTTTTCGGCCAGCATGCCCATGAACGGAATGCTGCCGCCGGTGCCCATGTACATCGCGTCGCGACCGAAGAAGTTCTGCGAGGCCGATTGCACGGCGGCTTCGAGCCAGGGTGCGGACGACGGCGCATTCCAGCCACCCATGCTCGATTCGATCTCGAAGGTGACGTGTGCGCCGTAGGGCGGGTCGGCTTCGAGCGTCTGCTTGACCGCCGCCGCGGCCTTGTCGGGATCGACGCCGGGCGGCAGGCGGAATGACAGCACGAACGCCGTCATCGGGCGCAGCACGTTGCCGGCACTGCTCGCCGGTGGAATGCCGTCGACGCCCGTGACCGAGAGCGTCGGTCGCCAGGTGCTGTTGAGGAGCAGTTCCGCCGGGTCGTCCGACATGGGTTGCATGCCTTCGACGAAGGGGAGCTTGCGATGCACGGCGGCGCCCAGCGTGCTCGCCGCCGCAAGGGCCTGTTGCTGGCGATCCGCAGGGATTTTTCCCTGCAGCGCTTCGACGAGAATCCTGCCGGTGGCCGCATCTTCCACGCGTGCCAGCAGCTGTCGCGCAATCCGGAAGCTCGATGCGGCGATACCGCTCGCCATCCCCGAGTGCACGCCCTCACGCAGCACTTCGACGCGCAGTGTGCCGATCAGGTTGCCGCGCAGCGATGTGGTACACCAGAACTGGTCGTAGTTGCTGCACTCGGCATCGAGACAGACGACCAGCGACGGCTCGCCGATGCGATCCGCGAGCGCATCGATGTAGGCGGGCAGGTCGGGGCTGCCGCTTTCTTCGCCGGCCTCGATCAGGATGACGCAGCGGGCGTAGGGGATTTTCTGGTCCGCCAGTGCCAGCAGCGACAGCAACGAGCCGAACACCGCGTAGCCGTCGTCGGCGCCGCCGCGTCCATAGAGACGACCATCGCGGATGACCGGCGTCCAGGGATCGAGCCCTTCCAGCCAGCCTGTGAATTCCGGCTGTTTGTCCATGTGGCCGTACATCAGCACCGTGTCGTCGACGCTGCCGGGGA
>CAZBKC010000412.1:0-3409 GCA_964492345.1 uncultured Steroidobacter sp.
GCCCCCGCTGCGCGGAGGAGGGGGCGGACAAGCCCATCGCACGCAGAAAACTCTTAATGCAGTGCCATTAGGCTAAAGCCGGCCCCACAGTCAGAAGGAAACATGCACTGCAGCCGGCTTCGAACGCAGCATCGCACCATGACCGACTCGTGACATGAACAAGGTCCGTCTGCTGACAGCGCCACTGATGGCGCTGATCAAGTTGCACTGGATTGCACTTTGTATCGCTGCAGGCGCGCTGCTGTTCTACACGCTTGCGGGCTTCTTCCTCGTTCCCTACATCGCGCGCTCGCAGATCGAAAGCTATGTGACGCAGACACTGCATCGACAAGTCTCGATCGGCGAGATCCGTTTCAATCCGTTCTTTCTCGACGCCAGCATCAGCGACTTTCGCCTGCAGGAAGCCGACGGCTCGCCGCTGGTGTCCTTCCGGCATCTGTACGTCAATGCCCAGCTCGCCTCGTTGTGGCGACGCGGCGCGATATTGAAAGAGGTCCAGCTCTCGGAGCCCAACATCGAACTGATCGTCGCGCAGGATGCATCGGTCAATCTGGCAAAGTTGTTTCCCCCGTCGGCCGAAGCCGAAGCCGAGGCGCCGTCGGAACCGACGCCGGTACGCATCGGCAGCCTGTCGGTCCGCTCGGGGCGGCTGGGCGTGACCGACTTTGCGCCGGCCAAGCCATTCCACGGCGAAATCATGCCGATCCGCTTCGCGCTGAACGACTTCCGCACCGACGCGGATTTCGCCAACGCCTATGACTTCAGCGGCACGACCACGAGAGGTGAGCAGCTCGCCTGGACCGGCGAATTCACCGTGCAGCCCCTGGGCTCGACCGGCAGGTTCAGCATCGATGGGCTGAAGATCTCGTCCACCGAGTCTTACGCCAATGAAATGCTCCCCTTCCGGCTGACTTCGGGGGAGGCCGATCTTGCCGGGACATACCGGTTCGCACTCGATCCGGCCTTTGCGCTCGACGTCACCCTGCCGACCGTGCAGGTTCGCGATCTGGCGCTCGCAGAACGCACCGGCGATGCGGCGGCGCCGGTCCTGCTGCCGGCCATCGACGTTCAGCAGGTGCAGTTCTCATACGACAAACGCGACGTCGGCGTGAAACTCGTCGAGGTAAAGGACGCCCGCATCGATCTCGCGCTCGAGCGCGACGGATCGGTCAGCCTGATGCGCCTGCTCGGCGAGTCGGCCACCCCCACCCCAACCCTCCCCCGCGCCGCGGAGGAGGGAGCAGAGAAGAAAGCGCCAACCACAACATCCCCTCCCCCGCCTGCGGGGGAGGGCCAGGGAGGGGGCGAGTCCGAGTGGCGTGTCCACGTCGATTCCATCCACCTCGGCAACGCCACGCTCACCGCGGAAGACCGCAGTGTCGAACCTGCGACGAAGTTCGAACTCGCGCCGGTGCAACTGACGCTCGACAACTGGAGCACCGACGAGAACGCGAAGCTGCAGATCGACACCGATATCACGATCGACAAACAGGGCCACCTGCTCGCCAGGGGCGATCTGCAACTGGATCCGTTCAATACGCAGCTCGCCATCGAGCTGAAGGATTTCGATCTGCCCGTGGTCCAGCCGTATCTCGCGAAGGCGACAGCCATGACGCTGCATTCCGGCCGGGTCGGCGCGAAGGGCGACGTGACGTACGCGGCGACGCCCGAGTCCGCGCAGCCGATGACGTTCAAGGGTGAAGTCCAGGTGGCCGATCTGCGCACCACCGATCAGCTCGTGAACGAAGACTTCCTCAAGTGGCGCAACCTGGCGCTGACGGGCGTCAGTTTCTCGCTGAACCCCGACAGGCTGTCGATCGAACGCATCGTCGCGCGTCAGCCTTATGCGCGCGTGGTCATCGCGCAGGACACCTCGCTCAACGTCACGCGGGTTCTCAATCCCGAGGGGCCGGTCGCAGCGCCGGCAGACACGAGCGAGGGTGAAAGCCAACGCACGGCCTCGGCGGCCAGCAAGCCGGCGGACCCGGTCTTTCCGGCCCGCATCGGCACCGTGCAGCTGATCGACGGCTCCGCCAACTTCGCGGACTACTCGATCGATCCCTCCTTCGCCACGGGCATTCTCGAACTCAACGGCACGATCGTCGGCCTGTCTTCGAACGAGGCATCGCGCGCCAAAGTGAAGCTCGACGGCAAGGTCGACAAGTACGCACCGGTCGACATCGGCGGCGAAGTTAACCTGCTTTCCGCCACGGCCTACACCGATCTGGCAATGAACTTCCACAACATGGAGCTGACGACGTTCAATCCGTACTCGGGAAAATTCGCCGGCTACAACATCAGCAAGGGCAAGCTGTCGACCGAGCTGCGCTACAAGGTGCAGGACCGCAAGCTCGATGCCGCGCATCACATCGTCGTCGACAACCTGGAGTTCGGCACCAAGACGGATTCCAAGGATGCGGCGCCGATTCCCGTCAAGCTCGCCGTGGCGCTCCTCAAGGACCGCAACGGCATCATCGACGTCAACTTGCCGGTCACCGGAACGATCGACGATCCGCAGTTCCGGCTCGGGCCGATCATCTGGAAGGCGATTCTCGGTTTGCTGACGAAGATCGTGACTGCGCCGTTCGCCGCGCTGGGCGCGTTGTTCGGCGGCGGCGATGAACTCGCGTATGTGGATTTCACACCGGGGAGTGCCGTCCTTGCACCGACAGAAGCCGAGAAGCTGAGCACGCTGTCGAAGGCGCTGGTGGAGCGGCCGCAGCTCAAGCTGAATGTGCCACTGACGGTGGTGACCGAGGCAGACAGCGCCGCCGTGGCAGAGGAACAACTGGCGGCCACCCTCCCGCCGGCCGGCGATCTGACCGACGACAAGGCGAAACAAGCGCGCCTCGTCGAACTGCAGAACGCCTACCAGCAAATCGCCAGGACCGCGCCCATCTATCCGCCGGAAACGAAGACGCAGACCGGCGTCGATCTGGATGCAGCGATCCGGTTCCTCGATCAAGCGCTGCTGGAACACCTGCAGCCCGACGATGCCGCACTGACCGAACTCGGACGCCAGCGCGCACGCGCCGTTCAGGATACCCTGCTGGCCAACACGGAACTGAATCCCGAACGCGTGTTCATCACCGCCGAGCGTACGGAAGGCAAATCGCAGAACAATGTCGTGCGGATGGAAATGAAGCTCGAATGAACCGACTCCCGGCCGATTGACCGCCCACGAGGGAACCTGCGACATTCGCGACGGACTTTGCGAGGTGCGCCGATGAACAACATCGCAAGAACGCTGGTACTGCCGCTGCTGATGCTCGGCATGACAACGGCAGGTCACAGCGATCCCGCCGCCAGCACCCATGCCGAACCCGATGCGCGAACCGCCTGCATGAGCCAGTGCGACGCCGCCGAAACCCGCTGCAGCAGCGAAGTCCGTCGCGCACGCCAGCAGTGC
>CAZBKC010000413.1:0-3405 GCA_964492345.1 uncultured Steroidobacter sp.
ACTCGAACATGGTGCCGAGCGAGGAGGCGAAGATGACGCGCCGGTGCTTATTGTCGACACTCTGCGTCGCCGCTGCTGCTGTCGTCCCCATGCCGTTTTTCCTTATACCCTCTGACAGAGAAGCTGCGCCGCCCCCACCTGACCCTCCCCCGCTATGCGGAGGAGGGGACTTTTTCAGATATCCCTCCCCCGCTTGCGGGGGAGGGCAGGGTGGGGGCGATCCGCCGGATTCATTTCGTCGAGGGACTTTGTATTGAGTTCTTCTGCGGGAGACGGAGTTTCACACACAGATCGCGCCGAACCCAACGCCGCATCGTGTCCCCCCCAGGAAGAGGGACGGGAGCACGTCAACCGAGAGCCACCGATCCCGATCCGCGTCCGGCCAGTTCTTCGAGGAACGCCGGCAACACCCGCAGCAGTTCGTCCGGTCGATTGTGGCGATTGCGTCCGTCGTGCATGAGCACGATGTCGCCCGCGCCAGCGCGACGCAGGCGCGCAGCGATGCGAGGAGCCGTACCGAACGGCCCCCAGTCGACGGCGCTCAGATGCCAATCCACGGTCACTTCACCGCACTCGGCCGCCGCTTCGGTCATGCAGCGGCGATGACGGCCGTGCGGCGCGCGATAGAAGCGCGGCGGCTGTCCGAGAACCGTCGCGATGGCGCTGCAGCCGTCGCGAACCTGCGCCACCGCCCTGTCCTCGCTCAGTGTCCAGGGATGTCGATGGCTGAACGTGTGATTGCCGACCGCGTGACCCTCGGCGGCCATGCGTCGCACCAGGCCAGGCTCGCGCAGCGCCTGTTCGCCGATGACGAAGAACGTCGCACGGGCGTTGGCCTGAGCCAGCAGATCGAGAACACGCGGCGTCCAGCTGCGATCAGGGCCATCATCGAACGTCAGGAAGAGCGCTGCTGGCGACTGGCCACTATCCCGCGGCACATCGCCGCTGGCACTCATGCGTCGATCCCCGGGGATCGCGACGTTGCGGTCTGGCCAGACGCCAGTGGCCAGTCGCCAGTAGCCTCTCTCTTCAGCTTGCTGACATTCTTCGTCAGCGCCTCGCGAGTCAACCAGTACAACCGCGGCTCCGTATTGCCGCGTCCGCGAATCTTCGCCGCTGGCGCAAATACCCATGACAGCATCCGGAAGTGCGCAGCGAGAAATCGCGAGCGCCAATCCTTCGGGAATGGCGTACTGACGAATCCGACGACCTCGCCGTGCGCGGGAATCCAGGTGACTCCCTGGAATACACGCACGTCGCTGAGCGCTGGATCGATCCGCGCAACCTGCTCGAGCTGACGCAACGATTCACGCATCAGGCGCGCGAAGCGGAAGCCGACCCGGTGCATCGAACCCTCACCGAGCGCCGCGATGCGCGCATTGTTGAAATGCAGGCGGCCGATCGAATCGTTGTTCTGAAGGAGTGTTCCATCATCGAACTGCAGCGCCGGACCCTGATATCGCGCCTTGCCCAGAAGCAGCACGGGTCCCAGTTCACGCAGTCGATGATGGTGGTAGTACCAGGCATCGACCCAGCCCAGCAGCCGCTGCGCCGCACGATGCACACTGCTCATTGCAGCTCCCGGACGGCGCGGCGCCGATCCGCCATCAGATCGAGCGCCAGTTCGGCCACCCTGCCTGCGCCGTCTCGCTGTCCGAGGCGCCACGCCCGCTGTTGCATGTCGGCGAGCACCAGCGGTCGCGAGATCACGTCCTCGATTCGAGCAACCAGGTCCTCGTCCCGAACCAGCGCGCCGACACCGTGCTCTTCCAGGAAGCGCACGTTGAACCCTTCCTGTCCTCCCAGCGATCGCGTCGCAAACAGCGGCCGGCCGCAGGCCAATGCTTCAGCCACCGATATCCCGCCCGGCTTGCCGACGACTATGTCGGCTGCCGACATATATATGTCCATGCGGTCGGTCCAGCCGCAGACATGAACTCGTCCCGGCGCAGCCGACGCCGAATGCCGGGACAGCGCCGAGCGTGCTACCGCATTGCGACCGGGCATGACCACGAGACTCACGTCCGGGCAGCCCTGCAGCACGCGATCGGCGATCGCGTCCACGTTCAGTCCGAGTCCACCGCCCAGAATCAGCACGACCCTGCGGGAGGGATCGAGTCGCAACTGCATGCGCGCCTCTGATTGCGACATCGGCTGCACGAACGCCGGCATCAGCGGCACACCCGTCGTGACGAGTCGGAAATGATCCGGATCGTCGGGCGGCACGATCGAATCGTGTGAGATGCAGTACCTGTCGAGACCGGGTTGCCGCCAGAAATCATGCAGGCCGTAGTCGGTCAGCACCCCGATGTGCGGCACATGCATCTGACGACTTCTCAGGGACGAGATCATCGCCGCAGGAATCATCTGCGTGCTGATGACGACATCCGGCGCGAAATCTACTACCAGCGCACTCAGCCGCTTGCGCATCCTGAGCCACGACCACTTGATCAGCGCGAGACGTGCGCGCACGCCGTTACCCGCGAGGCTCGTGCGATCGTAAGGCAGCGAGGTGTAGAGCATCGAGAGCAGCAGCCGGTCGGTGGCATATTGCACGCCACGGCTTTCGGCGACGGAGTTCGATGCGATCTGCGAGATCAGCTCCAGCACTTCCATCACATCGGGCGGCGGCCCCGCTTCGCTTTCCAGGATCTGTCGCCAGGTCCGCTCGTCAAGCTGATACAGCCGCTCGTACAACGCCGGATGTTCCTGCACGAGTTGCAGGTAAGTCTGATGGATGATGCTGACCGCCCCGGTATTGATGAGCGACCACAGGTCGACCACCCGCGCGTCGAACTGGCGCTGCAGCAACGCCGCCTCGACGGCCTGCGCGGCGCGCACATGGCCGAAGCCGAGCCCGGACGTGAGAATCAGCACTCGTTCCTGCGGTCGCCAGCGTGCGCGCAACGGAGCCTTGAACAGCATGCCGGATTTGCTACCTGACTCGAATCGCATTGCCGATTCCTTTGGACTCAAGACGTACGGAAGCAATGTCGGCGTAAAGCGCCGGTTCCCGGAAGACTTGCACGGACGGAGCCGTCCTTTTTTGACACTCGAAGCCGAGCCTACGTCGGCCTGGACGGCAGGCAAATACGAAATCTACACAGGGGGCCGGGAAGATCGCTCGAAAGGCACAGATCCACGTCGAAGTCCGGGGGATCGACGACCGACCTGTCTGCGCGGGTCGGCGCGCGTGACGCCTGACATTCCGAGGCCGGCTGAAGCCTAATGCCACTGCATTAAATAAGCAGTTCTTCCTGTGGGTCAGGCTTTAGCCTGACAGTTCGAGGCCGGCTAAAGCCGGCCCCACAGGCAGAGAGTCCTTATCAGCAGGGGTTTAAGTCCAATGCCACTTACTTAACGAGTTGACGGTTGACAGCTGGCGGTTGACGGCCAGAAAAATGC
>CAZBKC010000414.1:0-3400 GCA_964492345.1 uncultured Steroidobacter sp.
ATGGCTTCTATTTCTTTCGCCAATACATCCACATCGTTGCCATCCACTTCCACACCGACCATTCCATAAGCCGCCGCGCGCGCCGCGATGTGCGGATTTCCCGACGCATCGGTGCACGCGACCTCGGTCGCATACTGATTGTTTTCGCAGACGAAAACGACGGGCAGTTTCCAAATGCTCGCCATGTTCAGCCCTTCGTGGAACGCACCGTTATTCGCCGCGCCATCGCCGAAAAACGCGACGCCGACACCGCCCGTCTTGAGCAGTGAAAAACTGTAGCCCGCGCCCGCCGCTTGCAGGATGCACGGGCCGACGATGCCGCTCGTGCCCATCATGCCGATCTCCGGGGAGAACAGGTGCATCGACCCGCCGCGCCCGCGCGAGCAGCCGGTATTGCGCCCGAAAAGTTCGGCGATGAGTTCCACCAGCGGCATCCCTTTGGCGAGCGCGTGGCCGTGGCCGCGATGAGTGCTGAAAAGCGCATCGTCCGTACGCAGATGAGCGCACACGCCGGTCGCGATGGCTTCCTGCCCGACATACGTGTGGCACGCGCCGTGAATGAGATCACCGCGCGCATGCAGCCGCGCGAGTTGTTCTTCACACTGCCGGATAAGTTGCATCGTGCGAAACCACGCGAGTTCAGGCGCGGGCAGTTTTACGGAGGCTTCGGGAAGTGACGCGACTTGAGTCATGGAAATATATTACGAAATGACAGCCTCCGCGTTTGCCACGCTCGGGGCCGTGACAACGGCGGCGCGGCGCGGCACTTTCACGAGGCTCAAAAACACCCCGCCGAGCAGGTAGCAGCCGGCGAAAAAGAGGAGGCAGATGCTTTCGTTGAAGCCGTTGGTTTTCAGCCACCCGGTCGCATGGTTGCCAAGGTAGCCCGCGACGTTCGCGAACATATTGATGAAGCCGACGGAAGCCGCCGCGGCCGCTGCGGTGAGCGTGATCGTGGGCAGCGCCCAGAACGGAGCCATCCAGAAAAACGACGTGAGTCCCGCGAGGCAAAACCAACACATGAGCATGGCAAACGGCTGCCCCGGAATCGCGCACATCGCGAGCAGCAGCCCCGTCGCGACCACGCTGCCGACGCAATGCCATTTGCGGTCGCCGGTGCGATCCGACGACCAGCCCGCGAGGAAGACGCTCACGAGACCGCAGAGATTGAAGGAGGCACTGGCCCAGAGCGCCTGACTATCGGAACCACCGGAGAGATTCTTCAACATCGTCGGCAGCCAGAAAACGAGCGCGTAGCCGCCGGTATTGATCGCAAAAATCCCGAGCGCGAGCTTCCACACGTTCGGCAAACGCAACGCCTGTCTGATGGGAATTCTTCCATCGACTTCTTTCGCCGCAGCCTCGGCAGCCAGCACGCCTTCGAGGTGGTCACGCTCAGCTTGTGTGAGCCATTGGGCGTGACGCGGGCGGTCCGTCAAGTAACGCAGGACGACGAAGCCGAGCACCACGCCGGGCAGTCCTTCGGTGATGAAAAGCCACTTCCACCCAGCCAGGCCGAACCACGTCACATCCAGCAGCAGCGCCGAGACCGGCGCGCCAAGCGCGAGGCTAAAAGGCACGGCCATGATGAATCCTGAGAGCGCCCGTGCGCGGTCGCCGCTCGCAAACCAGTGGGTAAAATAAACGATGATTCCGGGGAAAAACCCGGCTTCCGCGACGCCGAGGAAAAAGCGCACGAGATAGAACTGCATGGGCGTTTGCACGAACGCGGTGAGCGCCGAGATGGAGCCCCAGGTGATGAGAATGCGCGCGAACCATTTCCGCGCGCTCCACCGCTCGACGAACAGCGCGCCGGGGATTTCGAGGAGCAGGTAGCCAATAAAAAAAACGCCGATGCCGATGCCGAAAACTTCCTCGGAAAACTTCAGGTCGCTCGCCATGCGGAGCTTCGCGAAACCGACATTCGCACGGTCGAGATACGCGATGATGTAGATCACGAAGACGAGCGGCAGCACGCGCCACGCGACTTTGCGGCGGAGCGCCACGGGATTCACCGCGCCTGGAGGGAGCATGCTCATCGCGGTGTGGTCACGCCGTTCATGACGTAGGGCAGCGGCTCGCCGCGCAGGGCTTTGAGGGCGAGTTCCGCGGCGGTGGTGCGCAGTCGTGTGACCGCCGCCGGGCTGGCCCATGCGATGTGCGCGGCGAGGATGACGTTTGACAGCTTCCGGATCGGATGGTCGGCGGGAATCGGCTCGGGATCGAAAACATCCAGCGCGGCAGAGCCAAGATGCCCGCTCTGAAGCGCGGCGAGCAAAGCGTCGCTATCAGCGAGATCGCCGCGCGTGACGTTGATGAACACCGTGCCCGGTTTCATTTTCGCAAAAGCTGCGGCGTTGAACATGTGCCGCGTCTGCGGCGTCGACGGACAGTGCGGCGTGATGATATCAGATTGCGCGAGCAAATCATCGAGCGACGCGACTTCCGCACCGCCAGCCGTGATGTCGGCATCCGCGACGACCGGATCAAAGATCAGCACCCGCGCGCGAAAAGCGAGCAGCCGCCGCACGACTTCGCGCCCGATGCGACCAAAACCGACGACGCCGACCGTGCGGTTGGCGAGCGAATGCACGAGCGTGATCGGCGTGGCCATGCCCAACTGGCCATCGCGCAGATGCAGCGCATTCGGCACAATCTGCCGCGTGGTGGCGAGGATGAACGCGAGCGCGTGGTCGGCGACTTCGTTCACGCAGTACTCGGGAATGTTGAGCACCGGGATGCCGCGCTCGCGAGCCGCGGCAAGGTCCACGTTGTCCACGCCGACGCCGTAACGCACGATGACCTTCGCGCGCTCCATCGCGGCGATGACTTCCGCATTGATCGTGGCGAACTGCGTGATGACCGCATCCGCCTCGCGCACGAGTCCGGCGATTTCCGCGGGCGGGCGCTTCTCTTTGAACGAGACGACCTCGATGCCCGCTGGCGCGAGGACGGCCGTTTCCACGTCGAGATTGGCGAAGCTGTAATCAGTGATGGCGACTTTGGACATGAACGAGGCGGTTGGACATTATTGCTCGATGACGCCGATGGCGCGGACGGTGGCAAGGGCCTCGACGAGCGAGTCGGAGCAAGGCATGGGTTCGGGGGTTGAGGTGGTGATGAGTTCGCCGTCAGGTCGGAATGGCCTTCACGACATGGCCATGGACATCGGTGAGGCGGTACTCGCGTCCACCCCACGCCCCCCCCACGCCCCCTCCACGAAACAAGCCCAACCGTGCCTGCCGTGCATCGCTCCACTTCGCTGAACGGTTTCAGATCTACGAATGTGTCGACATCTATTTCTGCGACGCGTTTTCGCGCCCACTCACGCGTGCCGCTCTGCTCCGGAGCGACGAGCGGGATGTGCGTCCAAAGTTGCAGGTGGAAAACGGACGCACAT
>CAZBKC010000415.1:0-3375 GCA_964492345.1 uncultured Steroidobacter sp.
GACCGAATCGAGTGCTGCGAAGACTATGCTGCATTACTTAAGACGCTGTGTTTAGCTTGCCGCCGGCGTCGATTGGATACGTAGACGGCAACGACAGCGCCACTAGGCCTTCGCTGCTCACAGCATCTGCCGCACGAATTCCTGGCGCAATGGTGGCGGCCACCAATACATAGGCATCGTCTGAAAGATCGTCGGGTGTGACCGGCGTGTCGGCACACATGCGATCGATCTGCAGGCGAGCCGTGACAATGTCTGCGTTGAGGTAGAGGGTCGCGTAGGAGTTGGGTGGATTCCAGCGCTTTCCAGCCTTTTGAGCAAAGGTTGGGTCGAGGGGCTCTGTCCAGGAGGGATCGGCAACGCGAAGCCAGAGCCGGCCGTCCGGCAGTCGCACCGTCAGTGGCGTCAAGGCTGGACCCGACGCAGGTCGAACATTTCACGTGTGCACTCGAGCACCTTGTCGTACTTGCCCGCACTCGCCAGCTCGATGAGCGATTTGTTTCCTGCAATGGCAGAGGCGCGTCTCACCACGACAGGGATGCGCTCACGCTTCAAATAACGCTCCAGCAGGTCGGTCGCATCCGACAGCGATGCAATCGCCAGGAGGCGATCGGAGGGAGGGCCCGCCTCCAGCCACTTATCGAAGGCCTGGCGCGAGATGCCGAACAGTTGTCCCGCTTCGGTTCCCGTCAGGTCCCACAGACTGACCAGCCGTTCGAGGGGAGTGCGCTGAAGTTTCTTGTCCAGTAGCGCGATGACTGACCGAAGCCATTGCGAATCGTGCGATTGCGCCAGCTTCTCAGCCACCTCTTCCGGCGATGCTTGTGAAAGTGCGAATGCCATGGGGCGATGTTAATTTTCATGCAACCATTTGTCAACTTTAATGCAACCAGATAGCAACTCACCATTGGGCATCTGAGGGGGCAACTCTGACCCCCCTGCGGTGAGGATTGGCCGGTCGGGTACCGCTGTTACCGCGCTGCCGAGGAGTGTCTCGGCATCGGCAGCCGTATTCAATGACACGCAAGGCCGTCGGTACGCATCGGGTCGTCGTTGTTTCCACTCACTTTGCGCTGAAACAGGAACTGATTCGTCGGCTCTGCCGTGCTTCGCTTGGCCAGGGAAAGAGTGGCGAGGAAGCATTCATGCGGACTGAAGCAGACCTGACCGATAAGGGCGATGTCATGGCGTCCTCGTCCGGTGACTGCATCGAGCCGGTCTCGGTGGCCGAGGTCTCGGCGCTCGAACTCAATGTGCGAGCACTGCGTCCATGGCTCGCCGATCCGCAAGTGACGGAGCTGTGCATCAACCGGCCGGGCGAGGCGTACCTGGAAAGTCGCAGAGGCTGGCGACGTGAGGAACTGGGGTTCGCGGATTTCGACTGGTGCCAGCGCTTCGCCAAGCTGATTGCAAATGCCACGAAGCAGCGCATCGATGAGGCGGCGCCGCTGCTGTCGGCGGCATTGCCGGGCGGTGAGCGGGTGCAGATCGTGCTGCCGCCGGCCACCACGCGTGGCTGCGTGGCCATCACCATTCGCCGGCCGTCGGATCAGGCCTGGACGCTGGCGCAGCTTGTGCAACGTGGGTTGTTCAGGGCGACGCAGCGGGCGAGTGCACAGCTCGAGGCGACCGAGCGCGAGTTGCTGCGGCTGCTGGAGGCGCAGGCCTATGAAGACTTCATGCGATTGGCGGTGCACTCGCGCAAGAACATTCTGGTGTCAGGGCCGACCGGCAGCGGCAAAACCACGTACACGAAGGCGCTGATCCAGGAAATTGCACCCGAGGAACGGCTCATTACGATCGAGGACGCGCCGGAACTGGTGCTCGATGCGCATCCGAATCACGTGCGCCTGTTCTACAGCAAGGACGATCAGGGGTTGTCACGGGTCACGCCGAAGCAGTTGCTGGAGTCGTGCCTGCGCATGCGGCCGGATCGCATCTTGCTGGCGGAGCTACGGGGCGAGGAGGCCTTCGACTACCTGCGCAATGTGAACTCGGGGCATCCCGGGTCGATCACCAGCATCCATGCGGCGAGTGCGGAACTGGCGTTCGAGCAGCTGGTGCTATTGGTGAAGCAGAGTCGCGGCGGACAGGAACTGGCGCGCACCGATATCAAGGAGCTGTTGTATCTCTTGGTCGACATCGTGATCCAGTTCGGCGTCGACTGCCACGAACGCTACATCAAGGAAATCTGGTATGACCCGGCGCGCCGGCATCGTGCCCTGGCCCAGATGGGCTGAGCGCACCTGGCTGCGGGTACTGGCGCTGGCCGTCGGCGGTGTGCTGCTGGGCGCGTACCTGGCCGGCTGCCTGTTGCTGTGGTCGCTGCGACTGGATCCGGTCGCGGCAACTCCGGTGACGCTGGTGCGGTATCTGTATTTTCATGCACAGCATGTGGACGTGCGCCGGCGCGCCGTGATGAGTGCCACCGTGGCGGCCGGCCTGATCACGGCGCTGGCCGCGCCGCTCTTGTGGCGCAAACCACGCGCGCTGCATGGCGAGGCGCGATTTGCGACGGGGCGGCAGATCGCACGGGCAGGACTGCTCGGCGAGCACGGCATCATTCTCGGGGACTGGCATGGGCGGTGTCTCATGCTCGATGGCCAGCAGGGCGTGGCGCTGGCGGCGCCGCCGCGCAGCGGCAAGGGTGTGGGCGTCGTGATCCCGAATGCGCTCAACTGGCCCGGATCGCTCGTGTGCGTGGACATCAAGCGCGAGAACTGGATGCTGACCGCGGGCTACCGGCAGCAGCAGGGGCAGCCGTGTCATCTGTTCGATCCGTTCGCGGAAGACGGCGCCACTGCCCGCTGGAATCCGTTCTTCTATGTGTCGGCCGAGCCGCAGCGGCGCGTAAACGATCTGCAGCGGATTGCGGAGATGCTCTATCCTGATCCGCCGAATGTCGATCCGTTCTGGACGGCTTCGGCGCGCTCGCTGTTCCTGGGGATTGCGCTGTATCTGTTCGAGACGCCTTCGCTGCCGGCGACGATCGGTGAGGTGCTGCGCCAGGGAATGGCCTCGGACGATGAAGGGTTCGGGCAGCACTGGAAGCGACTGATCGAAGGTCGTAACAGTGGGCGGTTTCCGCTGTCGTCGCAGTGTGTGCGGGCACTGTATGACGTCATCGACCTGGCACCCGTGACCGCCTCCAGCATCCGTAAGACATTCACTTCGCGGCTTGATCTGTGGTTGAACCCGATCCTTGATGCCGCGACCTCCGGCAATGACTTCGACCTGCGCGAGCTGCGTCGTACGCCGATGTCGATCTACGTGGGCGTGAATCCGGATGACCTGCACCGGCTGCGGCCGGTGTTGAGCCTGTTCTTCCAGCAGGCGATCGGATTGCAGACGCGCGAGTTGCCCGAGCGCAATCCGAGA
>CAZBKC010000416.1:0-1597 GCA_964492345.1 uncultured Steroidobacter sp.
ATGAAACACGCTCACATCGATGAGCTGACCCAGCAGGAAGGCAGTGACCGAGCCGGCGATGGTCCACATGCCCTGACCGAAAATGTTGCCGAAAGCAGCCTGCATGTCCGGCACACCGCGTTCGCGATTCACGCCGATCCAGAACTCCGCCGGGACGAGCGAAATCGCCAGGTACGCGGCAAGGAACCCGTAGACGATCAGACCGACCGTCAGCCAGGAGATGAACTGCACGCCGCGTCGGCCGAAGTACTCGTTGATGATGTCGGTCATCAGGAAGACGAACGGCCACAGCAGCACGCCGCTGGTGAACGACAGCGAACCGCTCTGCCCGAACAGATTCCAGTTGAAAGGAGCCAGCCCCAGCGTCGGCTCGAGCGCGAAGATCTTCACGCCGACGAATTCGGCACACAGCGCGTTGACCGCCAGAAATGCCGAGAGCATCACGAACAGGCGGGTGGCCCGGGAGGCCAGAGGATTCGTATTCATTCGGCCGATGCGAGTCACCAGACACGACGCCAGTATGCATGAGCCATCCGCACGGCCCCAACCGTCGGGCTGAATGTCCCCGTGAGCAGGACGCCATGAACCTGCGGCAGGAGCGCGCGAGAAGCTAGACTTCCGCCATGGCCACGATCGCCGCACTCAACATCTACCCCGTCAAATCCTGCAAAGGCATACCGCTGCAGCACAGCCGCGTGACGCTGACCGGGCTGGAACACGACCGGCAATGGCTGATCGTGCGCCCGGACGGCCGCTTCATCACGCAGCGCGAGGAACCGCGACTGGCGCTGATTGAAACCGGCATAGCGGACGAGGTACTGACGTTGACCTCGGCGCAGGCCGGCAAGCTGTCGGTATCCGTAGACGCCGCCGGACCATCGGTGGAGGTGACTTGCTGGACGGACCGTTGTGCGGCGTTCGACATGGGCGAACAGGCGGCACAGTGGCTGGAAACCCATCTCGGTGCGCCGTATCGACTCGTGCGCTTCGACCCGTCGCGCAAACGCCCGAGCAGTCCCGAATGGACAGGCGGCGTCGAAGCGCTCAATCAGTTTTCGGACGGCTATCCTTTCCTTGTCATTTCGCAGGCCTCACTGGACGATCTCAACTCGCGGCTGCCGACGGCCCTGCCGATGAACCGGTTTCGTCCCAACATCGTGATCGACGGCGTGCCCGCCTATGGCGAAGAGCGGGTCGACGAATTCAGGATGAACGGCGTGACGCTCCGGGGCGTCAAACCCTCCACTCGGTGCATCATCACCACGACCAACCAGTCGACGGCCGAACGCGAAGGCGAAGAACCGCTGCGGACGCTGCGCACGTACCGGTTGAGCAAGGAACTCAAGGGCGTCCTGTTCGGCCAGAACGCCATCCTGCTGGCGGGCGCCGGACGCGAACTGCGAGTGGGACAATCGCTGGATGTGAGCTGGCAGGCGTAAAAGACTGCCGCTTCTTCCTCTGGGTCAGGCTTCAGCCTTTAGTTTTCCATCGCGCTGCGCGCGACCTGCAAGGCATGAAAGGGCGCGGAACATCCTCTGACTAACCGCAATGTTACTTACTTAACGAGTTGACGGTTGACAGTTGGCGGTTGACGGCC
>CAZBKC010000416.1:1607-3374 GCA_964492345.1 uncultured Steroidobacter sp.
AAATGCCTTCCTTTCCGACCGTCAACCGTCAACGGACAACTGTCAACCCGCTTACTAAGCGCCATTGTGACTAACCGCCATCCGCTAACCGCCAACCGCTTCTTTCTTATTAGCTCAATTCCCCGACTTGCGCACTTCATGCGCCAGGCGTCGCAGTCCTTCGCTCTCCCAGCCGAAGCGTGCTTCGCCTTGCGGATCCTCCGCGACCTGGCACTGCACGGCCACGACATGCGGGGCGACGCGGCGAATGACCGTGCTTTCCCAGTCATCGCGCACGAGCGTGCTGTCGGGATCGAAGTTTTCATCCTCGGGGACAACCGCGGGAACGGAGGGACGAGGCATTTTCACGGTGGCGTCCGAATCCGGGCCTTCAATCTCGAAGGACGACTCGCGCTCGACTGTCATAATTGGATCGCCTCCCTCAGTTCGACTTACGGTACCCAATGGCTCGTTCACCGGATGCCGATCGCATCACATGGCGCGATGCAATGACGTGGGACACCAAGTGTGGATACGCGTGAACAACGCGCAATCAGGATAATCAACGGGTGACGCGCGGCGATTGTTCCGCCGCGGTCCCCGGGCTCAGCGAGCCTCGGCCGGTGACAGATCAGTAACCGGACAGTTGCGCGAAGCGATCGGCATGAAAATACGCATCGCCGAACGTCTCCGCCGCCGCTCGCGTGCGCTTCATGAAGAAGCCGATATCGAATTCATCCGTCATGCCGATACCGCCATGCATCTGCACGGCCTCGTTCGTCGCGAGCCTCGCGACGTCGCTCGCCTTGGCCTTCGCCAGACAGATCAGGTTCGCCGCGGTCTTCTCCTGATCGTCCAGCGACTGCAGGGCTCGCAGGACCGTCGAGCGCACGAGTTCGATCTCGCAGAACAGGTGTGCTGCGCGGTGCTGCAGTCCCTGGAACGTGCCGATCTTGACGCCGAACTGATCGCGCTCCCGCAGATAACCGAGCGTGCGCTCGAACGCTTCTTCCGACAGGCCCAGAAGTTCGGCCGCGAGAATGGCCCGGCCCGCATCGAGGCTGGCATCGAGAATCTGCACACCCTTGTCGACGCTACCGATGACATCGTCGGCCGTGACCGCCACATCGCGCAGCTCGACCGTCGCAGCATTGCGGCTGTCGACGACGCTGACGCGCCGAATCGTCACTCCGGCCGACTTGGCATCGACCAGGAACAGCGTGATGCCTTCGCGACCTTCCACATCGCCGGACGTGCGTGCCGAAACGATCAGCTTGTCGGCCACGTGGCCGTCGAGCACATGCAGCTTGGTGCCGCTGAGCTTGTACTTGCCGGCGCTGCCGACCGCACGGGTCGTGGTGTTGTACGGCGAGTGTCTGCTGCGCTCATCGCTGGCCAGCGCCAGAACGAGTTCGCCGGCCACGACCTTTGGCAGCAATGCCCCTTTCTGCGCTTCCGTGCCGCCCTTCAGCAACGCGGTAACGCCGAGCACGGCCGTGGACACAAACGGTGAGGCGCTGAGATTGCGGCCGATTTCCTGCGCTATCAGCCCCGCACCGACGTGACCGAAACCGACGCCACCATACTGTTCCGGCACGAGCACACCAGCCCAGCCCATGTCCGCCATTTCCTTCCACACCGCACGATCGAAACCGGTCGCGTCATTCGAATCGCGCAGCCTGCGCAGTTCGGCAATCGGTGCGCGCTCGGCGGCAAACCGCTTCGCGGCATCGCGGAACATGAGCTGATCTTCATTGAGTACGAGAGACATGCAATACCTCGAAAATT
>CAZBKC010000417.1:0-2949 GCA_964492345.1 uncultured Steroidobacter sp.
CGCGCAGGCGGGGATCCATCTTGCGTCCTGCGAAGCCCGGAGTGGATCCCCGCCTACGCGGGGATGACATCCAGTTCACGGACCGTCGGCGC
This sequence comes from uncultured Steroidobacter sp., assembly GCA_964492345.1. Classification (GTDB taxonomy): domain Bacteria; phylum Pseudomonadota; class Gammaproteobacteria; order Steroidobacterales; family Steroidobacteraceae; genus Steroidobacter. The sequence goes on from CAZBKC010000417.1 coordinate 93, forward strand.
ATTCTCTGACATATAAATGCCATGAGTTCCTCCCCGCCCGACCGCTACGCCGTCATCGGTTATCCGGTCACGCACAGCTGGTCGCCGTTCATCCACGGGCTGTTCGCGAAACAGACGAATCAGTCGCTCACCTACTCGCGTCTGGAGATCGCGCCGGAGAATCTCGAACGCGACGTGAATGAGTTCTTCGCCTCCGGCGGCAAGGGACTGAATGTCACGGTGCCGCACAAGCAGGCTGTCGCATTGCTGGCGCGCTTCAGAACGCCGCGCGCCGAAATCGCGGGTGCCGTGAACACGCTGGCCATCCAGGAAGGAGGGCTGCTTGGCGACAACACGGACGGCGCTGGCCTGATCGCAGATCTCACGAGGAATCTTGCGCTCGATGTGAAGAACATTCGCATCCTGCTGCTGGGCGCAGGCGGTGCCGCACGCGGTGTGCTTGGACCGTTGCTGGGCGCTGCGCCGGAAAGCATCGAGATCGCGAATCGCGACGGCAATCGGGCCACGCAACTCGCGCACGAATTTCGCCTGCTCGGCGAAGTAAGCGGCTGCGGCTTCGATGCCATCAGCACGTCGGGCACGTTCGACCTGATCCTCAACGCCACATCGGCGAGCCTGCAGGACACGATCCCGCCCATTCCGCCGTCAACGATCGGGCCGACCACGCTGTGCTACGACATGGCGTACGGCAAGGGCGACACGGCATTCACCCGCTGGGCAAAAAGCGCCGGGGCCGGTCGCGCTGAAACCGGCTGGGGGATGCTGGTCGAACAGGCCGCCGAATCGTTCTATCTGTGGCGCGGTGTGAAGCCGGAGACGAAGGCGGTGCTGGAGGCGGTGAAGAGTCAGAAGTGACGGGTGACGAGTAACCAGTGACGCGCCAGAGCGCGCCCTGATCTGCCCGTCACTCGTCACGGGTCACGCGTCACTTCCTTCAAGTACTCATCCTTCACCTTCACATAGTGCGCCGCTGAGTAGGTCAGGAATTCGATTTCACTCTGTTTGAGTTCGCGCACGCGCCTGGCCGGACTGCCCACGTACAGACCGCCGCTTTCCAGTTTCTTGCCCGGCGGCACGAGCGTACCGGCGCCGATCATCACGAAATCCTCGGTGACGACGTCGTCCAGCAGGATCGCACCCATGCCGATCAGACAGGCATTGCCGATCGTGCAGGCATGCAGCGTGACGCGATGACCTATGGTGACATCCGAACCGACGATCAGCGCGCGACCGCCCGGACGATACGGACCATCGTGCGTCACGTGCAGCACCGAGCCATCCTGGATGCTGGTGCGCGCACCGATGGTGATGGAATTGACGTCGCCGCGGATGACGGCGGTGGGCCAGACGGACGAGTCGTCACCGATCGTGACCTTGCCGATCACGACCGCGCTGGGATCGACATAGACGCGCGCGCCCAGGACGGGCATCACGGACCGGTAGGACGAAATGGGCATGGGATCCGAATTGACAATTGCTCGTTGAAAATCGATATATCAGACCCAAGGTCGATTGGCGACTCGCCGGCCCCTTTCCATTTCAGTGACCTGCATGAATCCCCTACTCCAGTCCCACGAATTGCCTGCGTTCAGCGACATCCGCCCCGAACACATCGAGCCTGCCATCCGCCAGTTGCTCGAAGAGAATCGCGCGAAGCTGCAGTCGCTGCTCGCCGCCGGGGCCAATACCTGGGACTCGCTGGTGGTGCCGCTCGAGGAAATGCAGCACCGCCTGTCACGTACCTGGTCGCCGGTCGGACACATGAACGGCGTCGTGAACAGCGATGAACTGCGTGCCGCCTACAACGCCTGCCTGCCGTTGCTGACGGCCTGGCACACGGATCTGGCGCAGAACGCAGAACTCTACAAGGCATACGAATACATTCTGAAGAACGAAGGTCCGCGGCTCAGTACGGCGCAGCGCAAGCTGCTCGAAAACGCGCTGCGCGATTTCCGGCTTGCCGGCGTCGCGTTGCCGGAGGATCGCAAGCAGCAATTCAAGGCGCTCATGGAGCAATTGACCACGCTGCAATCCAAGTTCGACGAGAACGTGCTGGATGCGACCAATGCGTGGTCGCGTCATGTCACCGACGAAGGCGAACTGAAGGGATTGCCCGCACCCATCGTGCAGCGCGCCCGCGCTGCGGCCGAAACTGCGGGCAAGGAAGGCTGGCTGTTCTCGCTCGACGCGCCGAACTACACCGCGGTGCTGATGCATGCGGAGAACGAGAACCTGCGTCGCGAGTTCTATCACGGCTGGGTGACGCGCGGCTCCGATCAGGGTCTCTCGCCGGAACGCTGGGACAACAGTACGTTGATGGCGCAGATCCTGGAGAAGCGGCGCGACCTCGCCACGCTGGTGGGATTCGACAACTACGCCGAGTATTCGCTCGCGACCAAGATGGCTTCTTCCACCAGGGAAGTGCGCGAGTTCCTGGAACAGCTCGCCATCAAGAGCCGGCCTGTCGCGCGACTCGAGTACGACGATCTGACGAAGTTCGCCGGGCGTGCGTTGAATGCCTGGGATGTGGGCTTCTATGCCGAGCGTCAGAAGCAGCAGAAGTTCTCGCTGTCCGAAGAAGCATTGCGGCCGTATTTCCCCTTGCCGCGCGTGCTCGCCGGCATGTTTGCGGTCGCCGAGCGACTGTATGGGGTACGCATCGTCGAACGTGCGACCCGGAGCCGCCCCCACCCTAACCCTCCCCCGCCGAGCGGAGGAGGGGAACAGAATTCCTCGTCTCCCCCACCGAGCGCAGGGGAACAGAATTCTTCCCCTCCCCCGCTTGCGGGGAGGAGGCTCGCCGGAGATCCCCCAGCGAGGGGAGAGGGCAGGGAGGGAGGCGTCGTCGACGTGTACC
>CAZBKC010000417.1:2959-3371 GCA_964492345.1 uncultured Steroidobacter sp.
ACAATCTTGCCAATCAAGTCATGCAGACCTTTGACATCCTCAATCGCGACGGCTCGCAGCGCGGCAGCTTCTTCGTCGACCTTTACACCCGCCCGAAAAAGCGCGGCGGCGCGTGGATGGACGAATGTGTCGGCCGCAAGCATCTCGACACGGCCGGCACGACGCTGCCTGTCGCCTATCTCGTCTGCAATTTCACGCCCCCGGTCGGCAATCAACCGTCGCTGCTCACGCATTCCGAAGTCGTGACCATGTTTCACGAGTTCGGGCATGGCCTGCATCACATGCTGACGCGCGTCGACTATCCGAGTATCGCCGGCATCAACGGCGTCGCCTGGGATGCGGTCGAGCTGCCGAGCCAGTTCATGGAGAACTTCGCGTGGCGTCCGGAAGTGCTGCCGCTGATCTCGGCGCA
>CAZBKC010000418.1:0-1784 GCA_964492345.1 uncultured Steroidobacter sp.
CTCGACGGTCGCCGCAGTTGCGGAAACCGCCTGCAGTTGAACCTGCCGCCGCTGCAGGTCCGCGAGTTCCTGCTGCGCGACCGGGTCCCAGACATCGGGGACCGAAGACTCGACCTGGAACGCAAAGTTGCAGGCCGCCGCGTCATCGCCGCTGTACCGCACGGAGACCTCGCGGTAGGTGCCGAAGTCGTGCGGGTGGCTGCGGACCACGTACTTCACCGGCAGGCCTTCCGGGATCGGAAGGACCCGTTCGAGCATGCGGCGGAAAACCTCGCACTCGCGCATCGAGCGCGCGAGGTAGTTGTCGGTGCCGACCTGAGCGCAGGGCTCGCCGGCCGGCACGGGGCCGAGTTCGATGTACTCCATGGAATGGCTCCTTGAATGTGGGTGGATGGGATGAATGAAGAGGACGGTCAGAGACGACCGGTGTCCCGCGCGAAGGCAACCGCGTGGGGCTGCCAGTCGGCGTCGGTGGCTCGTGGGACTCGCGGCACCGTGAGGTAGCCGCTGTCGATGGCGTCGGTGACGTCGTCGTCCCACAGGTCGAAGATCACGCGGCCGCGTGGCGTCTCGAGACGGACGTTCTGGCGGTCGCGCTCGAACCAGGTCACGCAGACGTACTGGTTATCAGCGGTCTTCGCGAACTGATGGGCTTCAGGGTTTCGGGGCATGGGTTGCTCCTTGGGTGTTCGAGGCGACGCGGGCGGACCGCGATGCCTCGGCGACGAAGCAGGGAGCGGTGGCGCTCCCCGCGGGTCAGTGCATCGCCAGGGCGGCGGTGGCTTCGTCGGCGGACAGGAAGACGTCGTTGGTGACGTCGTAGTACGCGTGCTCGCCGGTGGTCGGGTTCCACATGTAGAGCAGGCGCCGCCCGGTGCGCGTCGTGAACGGTGTCTCCGTTCCACCGCACGCTGGAATCCACTCCGGCTGCGGAACGGCCTCGGTGCTCAAAGCAGCCCCCTTTCCGCAAAACTCGTGCAGGTCGAGCCCGAGACCACCATGTGGTCGAGGACGCGCACATCGACGAGACTCAAGGCGGACTTGAGGGTCTGCGTGAGGAACTCGTCCGCGCGCGAGGGTTCGCACTGCCCGCTGGGGTGCGGGTGGCCGAAGATCACGCCGCCCGCGTTGTGGTGCAGCGCGCGCTTGACCACCTCGCGTGGATAGACGCTGGTCTGCTGCAGGGTGCCGGCGAACAGTTCTTCGGTCGCGATGACACGCATCTGCGAGTCGAGGAACACGACGACGAAGGTCTCGCGTTCGGCGCCGGCGAAGTGGACCTTGAAGTAGTTCTTCACCAGGGTCGGACTGTCGAGCAGGCAGCGGCCGACGAGCGCCGTGTTGGCCGAACGGACCAGCAGTTCGTGCGCTGCGGCGAGCACATGCCGGACGCGGGTCGAGCGCTCGGTCGGGCCGGTTGGCAGGCAGTCGAGCGTGATGCTGTCGGAGCACTGGAGCGGATTCACCTCCACCCGGGGCGGGTTCAGTAGGATGTCCTCCAGTTGCTCGCGGTCGAGCATGGAGAGGTTCATGGTGTTCTCCGGTTGAATGGGAAACACCGATGGCCCGGACGGGGACGGTGTCCCCGATGGGATGCGCAGGGTTGCTGCGCGCTGTGTGGGCGGGTCACGACCGCTAACGCCACCGCTGAGCGGCAGATACCTCCTCGCGATGAGGACGGGCCCGTGGGGCCGCAAGGTGAAATCAGTATGGCAGTGGGCCCATCACTCGGCAACGAGGTCGGCGGGTCGTCACGCGATCACTTGACCGGCCGATGCCGAAGG
>CAZBKC010000418.1:1794-3358 GCA_964492345.1 uncultured Steroidobacter sp.
AGCTGCCATAGCCATTGAACGGGCAGGGGTGTGTGGCGAGCTTGCGGCGGTATCGGATCGCGTGTGCCCTGTACTGCGGCATCTCGAAGTGGCTGGACACCGAAGCGCTCGACCCATGCAAGCGGAAAGCGTCAACGCCGGTGGGCGGGTCGAAACGGGCCGACTTCCAGAGGGTTGACCAGGCTTCCTTGCGCGGGAACATGACCTTGCGCCGAACCATGGCGCACTCGCCACAAGGAGGCTGAATGCAACCGACACTGAAACTCAGTGCCATCGTCTCGGGGCCGAACCACCGGCAATACTTCGACCCGCAGGCGATGAAGGAACTCGAAGCGGGGATCAGGGCGGCTGGCGGCGTGACGCAGCCGATCCTCGTCCGTCCGCATCCGGAGCACGAAGGCGTGTTCGAGATCATGGCCGGCGAGCGCCGCTGGCGCGCGGCACGCACGGTCAACGGCGACGACTACGACATGACGGTCGTCATCCGCGATGCGACCGACGCGGAGGCACAATCGCTCGGCATCATCGAGAACCACTTCCGCGACGACACCAGCGATGTCGAGCAGGCCGAGGGTGCGGCCTCGCTGCTGGCCTACAACAAGTGCGACAAGCACGAGACGGCACTGCAGCTCGGCTGGAACGTCGACACCCTCGAACGCCGCCTGCTGCTGCTGAACTGCGCGCCGACCGTGCGCAGCGCGCTCAACGAGCGGCGCATCAAGCTCGGCCACGCCGAACTTCTGGCGGGCCTGCCCGCCGGCCGGCAGGACAAGGTGCTCGGTGGCGTCATCGAGCACAAGGTGCCGGTGGAAGTGCTCAAGAAGCAACTCGGCCAATTCGCCAAGCGGCTTGCCGATGCCATCTTCGACACAGCGCAGTGCATCGGCTGCCCGCACAACTCGGCGCAGCAGGCCTCGCTGTTCGACGAGTCCATCGGCGAAGGCTTCTGCCAGCATCCGAGCCACTACGACGAATTGACCATGGCGGCACTGGAGGCGCGGGCCGTGCCGCTGCGCGATCAGTTCCCGGTCGTGCGTTTCGTCCGGCTGGAGGACGGCTTCGCGCCACTCACGGTCGGGCCGGATGGACCGATGGGCGTGGGCGCCACGCAGTACGCAGCTTGCAAGGGCTGCGCGCACTTCGGGTGCAGCCTGTCGGCGATGGCGGGCTCCTACGGCGAGGTTCACGAGTCGCTGTGCTTCGATGCCGCATGTCACGCGAAGAAGGTAAGCGCCCATCGCAGGACAGTGCGCGAGGCGGCGCGAACCAGCACTGAGGGCATCGGGCCGGCCGATGCCGGGCCGAAACCCTCGCCGAGAAAGGTGGCGAGTCCCGCGTCCGGCGCTACGGCCGCGCACCATGTTCCCGCCAGGGTGGTCACCTACAGGATCGAGCAGTGGCGCAAGTGGGCCTCGAACGCCCTGATGGCGCAGCCACAACGCAATCAGCGTGTCCTGGCAGCGCTGGTGCTGGCGGGCGACATGCGCGCCGTGGTGCGGGACCGGTATGCCGAGGTCGCCGCCAAAGTGACCGGCGCTGCCGCCTTCGTCGAAGTGGCAGCGCC
>CAZBKC010000419.1:0-3337 GCA_964492345.1 uncultured Steroidobacter sp.
TCGCGCGGGTCAGATTGCCGATGGCGGCGGTCTCGGTGATCTCGAAGCCGATCTTGTGCGGGGATACATGAGACTCGCGCAGCGTGCTGCGGATGAACTCGAGCAATTGCGGATCGCCGATGGAGTCGCCGGACAGGTTGACGAACAGGCGCGCGACCCGTTCGGATCGCTGACGGTTGGATGCGAGCCATTGCAGGGCAGTCGTGATGACCCAGCGATCGAGGCGCTGCGACAGGTTGTAGCGTTCCACTGAGGGCAGGAAGGCACCCGGCGGCACCACCCGCCCCGATTCGTCGCGCATGCGCAGCAGCAGTTCGTAGTTGCGCACGCCGCCCGTGTTGCTGGCGATGGGGACGATTGCCTGCGCTTCGAGGAAGAAGCGGTTCTCAGCCAGTGCGTGCTTTACGCGCGTGACCCATTGCATTTCGCCGTGGCGCTGCGCCACGGCACCGTCGTCTTCCTGGTAGACATGGATGCGATTGCGCCCCTGGTCCTTGGCGGCATAGCACGCCGCATCCGCTGCCTGGAGCAGCTGGATGATGCGACGGGTTGCCGCAGTCACCGGGACGATGCCGATGCTGGCGCCCACCGAGAAGGTGTTGTTGCCCCAGACGAACTGATGCTGCGCGATGGCCCGCAGCAGCCCGGCCGCGACTGCCGTGGCGTCCTCGATCGAACAGTTGTGCAGCAACAGTCCGAACTCGTCGCCGCCGAGACGCGCGAGCGTGTCGTTGCTGCGCACGTGCTCCTGCAGCGTCTGGCCGAGCTGGCGCAGCAGTTCGTCGCCGGCGACATGACCGCAGCTGTCGTTGATGATCTTGAACTGGTCGAGATCGAGGTAGCACAGCGCATGTGCGGCGTTGTTCGCCTGTGCGGTGTCGAGTGCGTTCTGCAGCCGCAACTCGAATTCGCGGCGATTGATGAGGCCGGTCAGCGCATCGTGACTGGCTTCGTAGGAAAGCTGGCGCGAGAGTTCGTGTGCTTCCGTGATGTCGGTGAGCGTGCCTTCGTAGTAGATCGTGCGTCCCTGCTCGTTGCGCACCGCACGCGAGTTTTCGAGCACGACGATGCGTCGTCCGTCCTTGCGGCGCAGGACCAGTTCGGCATTGCGGATCTCACCGGCCGCCGCCATGGAGCGCATCCAGTGCTCGCGGTCCTGCGCGTACATGTAAAGGTCGCGGGCGATATTGAGCTCCAGCAGTTCGTCCTCCGAGGAATAGCCGAGCAGCCTGACCAGCGCCGGATTGGCGGCCATGAAGTGTCCGTCGGGCGTGGTCTGGAATACGCCGGCTACCACATTCTCGTAGAGCTCGCGATAGCGTGTTTCCGATGCCTTCAACGCGAGCAGGGTATGGGTACGCTCGGTCGCATAGCGCAGCGCCTTGCCGAGCAGATTGCTGACCACCTGTTGTTTGATGAGATAGTCCAGCGCGCCTCGTTCGACGGCTTCGATGCCCAGGTCCTCGTCGGCCTGGCCCACGAGCACGATGACCGGGTAGTGGTCTGCCTTGGGCTGCAGTCGCAGGAAGGTGGTGATGCCGAGGCTGTCAGGCAGGTTCAGATCGACGAGGATCACGTCGAGGCAGCCCTGCCGGATACGGGCCAGGCCGTCGGCGAGGGTCCGGGCGACCTCGATCTGATAGGGTCCGGAACGCAGTTCGGCGAGTTCCCCGCGAATGAGTTGCTCGTCTTCCGGGTGGGCGTCGATCAACAGGACAGTCGTGGAGTCCATGTGGGCGAGATTACAGTGCCGAACGACGGCGGGCGACAGGACGCCGGTTGCCCGCTACCCCTAGTCTTACGAAGGCGATCATTGGTTAGAATCCTTTCATGACGTTACTTCGAGTCGCCGAGCCGCAGGAGGAGCGGGCCCAGCGTCTGGAGCGTGAGTTCCAGGCCGTGCTCGATGCGGTCGTCGACGCGGTGGTGCTTTTCGACCATGAAGGTCGTATTGAACTGCTGAATCACGCCGGCGAACGCATGTTCGGCTACAAGGAAGAGGACGTCGTCGGGCTCAAGGTGAACATCCTGCTGCCCGAGCCCTATCGTTCGCAGCACGACGACTATCTGAGGCAGTACATCGAGGCGGGCGAGCCGCGCATCGTCGGGATCGGTCGCGAACTGCTGGCCAAGCGGCGCGACGGCAGCGAATTCTCGGCCGAACTCGCCATCGGACGCGTTCAGGGGACCGATCCACCCCGGTTCGCAGGCTTCATCCGCGATATCACGGTGAGACGCAACGCCGAAGAAGCACTGCGCCGCAGCGAAGCCCAGCTCACCATCGCGCAGGAGATCGCGAACCTCGGCAACTACGTCGTGCACTTCGACGGCCGCTTCGAGGACTACTGGTCGCCGCACCTGTATCGCGTGCTCGGCCGGCGTTACGGCGAGCGTTACATCAGCGTCTACGAGTACCTCGAACCGATGGTGCATGCCGCCGATCGCACGCGTTGGCAGCAGATGCGTGCCGAACTGGCCGCCGGTGCGCGGACCGCGGACATCGAGTACCGCATCATCCATCCCGACGGCTCGCTGCGCTATGTACATCACATTGCGCAGACCACCTACGGTCAGGACGGCCGGGCATTGCGGCAGGTCGGCACGCTGCACGACATCACCGATCGTCGTCGCGCCGAAGACGAAGCCCGGCAGATGCAGGACCGCATCGCCCACTTCGGTCGCATTTCGACCATGGGCGAAATGGCTGCAGGCATTGCTCACGAAGTGAACCAGCCGCTCACGGCCATCGCGACATTCGCGCAGGCATGCCAGCGCCTGATTGCGACCGGCGACGTCGAGATAAGCGAGATCAACTACGCCCTCGACCAGATCAGCACCCAGGCGCTGCGCGCCGGCGAGGTCATCCGCCGTCTGCGCAGCTTCGTGAAGAATCGCGAAGTGCGCCGCGAACCCATCGAAGCCAACCGGCTGATCGAGGATGTGATGATGCTGGCGCAGACCGATGCCCATCATCACGGAGTACGTCTGCGCCTGGAGCAATGCAGCAACCCGCCCTTCGTCAAGGCCGATGCCGTGCAGATTCAGCAGGTGATCCTCAACCTGGTGCGCAACAGCATCGACGCCATGCAGGAAATCGCCGAACCGCAGCGCGAGATCCTGCTGCGCACGCAGATCGACGTCGAGGGGGATGTCGAGTTCATGGTCGCGGACCGCGGCGCTGGTGTTGCCACCGCGGCGGCAGCGGATCTGTTCAATCCATTCTTTACGACGAAGCCCGGCGGCACGGGCCTCGGCCTGTCCATCAGCCGCTCGATCGTGCGGGCTCATGGCGGCAAGCTGTGGTGCAGCGCCAATCCGGGCGGCGGCGCACGTTTCT
>CAZBKC010000420.1:0-3336 GCA_964492345.1 uncultured Steroidobacter sp.
CCCCGCGAGAAAGGCGCGTATTGTCGTGACGGGGGAATTACGTGTCAATTCAGCGGCCTGAAAGATCCCGGCTGTGCTCACCGCAGCCTGCGGTTTGATGACGAGGTACACGTTTTCGGGCGGCTCGATGGGAGTCAGCCGCTCGCCCACACCCTCGGCCCAGGCCGCCTGGCCGCGCACAAAGACAGGAACATCGGCCCCGAGTTTCAGGCCCAGCGCCGACAGTTCGTCGATCCCCAGCCCGGTACGCCAGAGGTGGTTCAACGCAACGAGCGTCGTTGCGGCGTCCGAGCTACCGCCTCCCAGTCCTGCCTGGGCGGGAATCCGCTTGGTCAGATCGATCGCCACCCCGGCGGCCGGCTGCGCATGGCTCGCCAGCAAACGCGCAGCGCGGACGACGAGATCGCTCTCTGGCGCCACATCGGCCAATCCACCCAGCCGTTCCACAATTCCTGCGGGGCGCACGAAGAACCGCAGCTCGTCGGCCAGGTCGATGAACTGTATCGCCGTCTGCAGCAGGTGATAACCATCCGCCCTGCGACCCACGATGTGCAGACAGAGATTGAGTTTGGCGGGTGCGGGCCAGGACTCGGCGGAGCCGAGCGGGCTGCGGGCTGCGGGCTGTGGGCTGGAGCCAGAATGTTTGCGACGCGGTGTGTTCATTCCATCTCAGACACATGGGCCTGCTGTTCTTCCCCTCCTCCGCTTGCGGGGGAGGGCAGGGAGGGGGTAGCGGCCGCACGAAAAGACCGGATCGCTTCGCTCGCCCCCATCCCAACCTTCTCCCCTCGCTGGGGGATTCCGGCGAGCCTCCTCCCCGCAAGGCGGAGGAAGGGGTGGAAAAGCCCAGAGCTTGACTATCGCCCCAGCTGCCAGCGATCGACGACGATCCGTACTTGCGTAGCGCCACTGCTCGCACTCATTTTCCTCGGCACCAGCGCGCCGGCGTCGTCCGAATATTGCTGGTACACGATCCGCCAGCCATCCTGTTCGAGGGCTTTTTGTCCCTCCGCGGCCGCGGTATCCCAGAAATGCTCACCAGGCGCAGCCAGCCCGAGCATCCAGAACCGCAAATGACCCGCGGGCACCGGTGCTCCGAGCCGCGCTTCCAGCTCATCCCACGCTGCCTGCGACTCCAATGTCACGCCGTTGCCGGTCTGCAGTTTCACATCCGGTTGTGCGTCATTGCCTTGCACCTGCAACAGCACGCTGCCGATGCCGACGGGGCCGCGGATCTGGATGTCGGCGCGGTCGCCGTCCTGTTTCCACTCGAATGAGCCGGAACCGCCGCTTGCCGCACCCGATACGCCGATGCGGCCGCGCGCCTGCCAGCGGGCGAGCTCGTGCAGATTCGAAGGGATTTCAACCGGCGGTCGCGCTGGCTGGCTGACGCACGCGCCGAGTGCGGCCATGACGACCAGCAGCATCGCGCAACGGCGGATTGCGCATCGCATGACGCCGCTTACTCGTGCAGCGACTTGAGCCGCGACTGCAGATCGTCGTTGTCGGGATAGCGCTCGCTCGCTTCCTTGAGCAAGGCCTGCGCTTCGTCCTTGCGGCCCAGCGCCAGCAGAACGTCGACCAGATGCACGTCGACTTCCGGATCGCTGATGCGGCGCTTGGCACGCTGCAGGTAGGTCAATGCCTCTTCGTCGCGCTTCACCCGGTGCAACGCCCAGCCCATGCTGTCGAGGACGGCGCCGCTGTCCGGCGTCTGCGCCAGCGCCTGCTCGATGAGTTTGAGTCCTTCCCGGAATCTGCCGGTGCGATCGACCAGCGTGTAACCCAGCGCATTCTCTGCCACCGGGTCGCCGGAACGATCGGCAACGAGCTTGCGCAGTTCGCGCACCGCCTCGTCCACGCGATCCGCATCTTCGAGTTGAAAGACGCGCGCAAAGCGCAGTTCCGCCGAGTCGGGATATTCCTTCAACGCGCTGTCGAGCAAGGCAATGGCTCCCGCCGAGTCGCCGCTGCCCGCCAGCAGACCGGCGCGCGCCGTGATGGCATCGAGCGTGTACTGCGGCCGGGTGCTGGCGAACTCCTCGAGGTGCTTGAGGCCGGCATCGAGTCCTTCATTCCGCGACTTCAGGCGAGCCACGCGCGACTGGGCAGCCATCGCCAGATCGCCGCCCGTGACGCGGCTGTAGATCTGGATCGCCTCGTCGGATGCATCGCGCAGCTCTGCGATCGCGCCGAGATAGAACAGCGATTCGTAAACGAAGCGACCGGTCGAGACCAGGTTGCCGTAGCGCTGCGCCGCCGCGTCGCGATTGCCCATCTGGAAATCGATGTCGGCCAGCGCACGTTCGGCCACGCCCGACACCGTGTCGCTGCCCGCGAGCGCCTCGAGTTCCTTGCGCCCTTCCTGTTCGCGGCCGGCCTGCATTTTCATCAGCGCGTACTCGAGCCGATAGGAATCCTGGCCATCCTGGTCGACCACCGATTTCGCGGTGGCGAGTGCCGCGTCGTTTTCGCCCCGGATGAGCTGCACCTGCGCCAGCAACAGTCCGGCCGGCGCCCAGTACGGACCCAGTTCATGCGCCTTCTGTGCGTGCTGCAGGGCCAGCGCGAAATTTTCGGACTGCAGCGCGGCGCGACCCAGCGCGTAGTGCGCTTCGGTCAGGTCGGGATACTTCTCGATCAGCTTCTGCAGCACTGCGGTGGTTGCCGCCGGTGAGCCTTCGTCGCCCAGTTGCGGCAGCAGCGCGAGAAACCCCGCCGGGGGATTGATGAACGCCGTGTCGAGCAGGATCGCAAGGTGCTCTGCGGCACGATCGATCTGATAGAGATGCAATGCCGCGAAGGCGGCATAGCGCCGTGCTTCCTCGTTCGTCTGATTGAGTTCCAGCCAGCGCTCCGCGCCCGCGAGCACCAGCGTCCACTGATGATGCTCGAATGCGATCTTGGTGGCCTGTTCGGCGAGCGTTTCATCACGGGCGTTCTGTGCAGCCCTGACGTACGCACGCGATGCTTCGAGGTACTGGCCACGCTGCAACGCCACCTCCGCACCCAGTATCAGTGCATTCGGATCGTCCGGGACGGTTTCGCTCTCGGCAGATGCGGACCCGCCAGTGCTTGCGCAACCGGCAAGCACTACGGCAACGCACATTGCTGCCACAGCGAAAATGCAACGGCTGGCAGGAAGAAAATCGCGGAATTTGGCTGTCTGGCGCATCGTGCGGGCACTATATCAGGGAACCTCCGCAAAACTTGTCATCCCGCCGGCCTTCGGCGGACAATCGCGGCCGTTTCGCGATATCCCACATGACACTCGTCGTCATCGGCATCAACCACCGCACCGCTCCCGTCGAAATCCGCGAGAAAGTTGTCTTCGCG